>NZ_LZPK01000193.1:0-8864 GCF_001729375.1 Methanosarcina sp. A14
TCTTTGCAATTTTTTTCTTTCCAATGATATTATTCTTGAAAGAATTTTGCAGCGTTTTAAATCTTCTGTAAAATTCGCTTTATATTTATGCATAGATCTTGCGATAAAAACTGCGTATTAAAAAAGATAAATTCCATTTTTTGTGATGGAAATTTTTGTCCTTCAAAATTAGTATGTTCATGTGGAACGCAGCCCGTTAATGATTTCTTCTAGAAGGAAAAGGGCACCCGAAACTCCCAGATATGTTTTCGGGATAAAGTGGATGTACCCTCTGTCCGGGAGGGAAATTTCGATACCTGCTTTGCAGCATCCCTTTGCTTTTAAAAGCTGAAGGGTAAAACTGTCAGCAAAGGCAATATCAACCGATTCAAGCGAAAGGTCCCTATCCCAGGCTTCGCAAAAGCCCTTTTCCGTCAGAAATGACTTAAGAGATCTTGCTATTTCAGGGTCGCTTCCGGGAAGCAGTTTTACTGCATAAGGGGCCATGCCCAGGTAGGAGTAAAGCCAGTGTGTAAGAGGAAAGACAAGAGAGCTTTCGGCTTGGATTGAAAAACTGGCTCCTTTGGGAAGCCCTGAGAATGAATGGAAACGTGAAATCTGTTGATAACTAGTCTGCCTGGCTTTCCGTACTTCCGCAAGTGCAGGTGCAGGGTCGATATTTAGGACAGCTGCAACTTCTCTCAACAGGCTTTCATTCGCATCAAAACCCAATGGAGCCCCAAGAGGAGAAAACACGGCAGGAGTTCCGAAGTTTTTCCGATACCACTCAGCAACCCTTCTGCCGTATTCGGGGAAAAGGACAATATTACAGGCTGCGTTGTTTGATTCCCGAATTTCGTCGAGGGAAGTTCCGGCAAGTAAAATAGCTCCCACTTCCAGGCCTAAGAAAGACAGGAGCCGCTTCATTTCTGCAACCGAGCCTTCCCAGTGTTTGTGGAGAAGGGAAAGTCCTATCAAATTCACTTTTTTAGTAAACTCCGGGCGATTGAGAGGTCGAAAAAGGGAACGGAATTTCAGATGTTCCAGCAAGGTAAGAGTAGTATTTTCAAAGCCCTGATCTGCGGGAAGCGAAAAACCCGTCTTTTCCACAACAAAACATCGAGTCTGCAGCCCTGCCTTTTTAATTACGTTCTCCAGGTCATCTCCAACAAGGCTTGCTCCCGGGGAATTAATCACTACAAGCAAACCTTTTTCTTTTGCTGCCACTGCTGCAAGTGCCCTTTCAAATTTTTCAAGGGAGCCCTGGATGAAATCTTCTCCGTCCAGGCAGGTACAAGGGACCCTGGGCTGTCCGAAATAGAACTCGTCCTGGAATGCCAGGGGGTCATGGGAACTTTCTCTGGGGAACTGCCTGTCCGAAAGGAAACTATGGTATAACTTGCACCCTGTAGGACCGTTTAGAATCACAGCTGCGTCCCTGATTCCCTCCACAGTCAGGATAGAGCCCGTAAAAGCGTCTGGGGAAAATATCAACTTTCATCGCCTCCGTCATATTTCCATCCCTCCACAACTGGCAGCCTCAAAAGCGTACTCCAGCGTTTTGCAAGTTCAAGCCCGCTCAGGAACCCAACCTGTGGGGAGATGGGTATGGTATCATAATGCACTCCACCTTCAGGAACCGAAGGGACATAACTCGAAAGAACAAGGTCCGGCCTGAGATCCCTGACATCCTTAGCCCTCATTTCATCCGTATAATTTCTCTCCACAGGGAATCCTTCATTGGACAGGAGGTCCGGACGTTCCTTCCTGAAAGTCGAGACTGAAAAACCAACCTTGAGGATTTCCATTCCCAGGTCTCTGATTGTGTCCAGAACCCAGCTGATATCTTCGGTGTAACTCACCAAGAGTACACGCTTTCCCGATAGATGGGGAGCATATTTCCCGATCCCTGCTTTGTACACTTTTTCCTGTTCTTGCAGCAGGGAAGAGACATCCTTTCCGGGAAGCAAGCGTGCTGCCAGAGCTTTTACCCAAATGGAACTTTCCCGGAAACCCACAGGAAATGGAAGCTCAAAAAACTCAAGCCTGAAACGCTTGGAGAGGTATTCCTGGATGGCCTGGGTATCAGGGTCGGTACAGGCTAACAGGTTGAGCTCCGCTTTTTTAAAAGAGCGAAGGGAAAGGGTATCTGTCTCTTTTAAAAACCTGCAGTTGACCCTGTATCCCAGTCTTTGAAGCAATTTCTCAACAATACAGAAGTTTTTTTCTTCTTGAGGGGAAAAATTCCTTTCTCCTATTATGTTAACCAGGCCTTTTTCGGGCCTTACGGAGGGGTCGATCAGATCAGCAACGCGTTTGCTGCCCTCGAGCATACCGGCTGAAAAGTCTCCCGTAATGACGCCTTCCACAGGGATAGGAATGACCCTGGCTCCAGGAAAACGAACTTTGGCTCTTGATGCTGCTTCCCTTATATTGTCTCCTATGATTCCTCCTGGACAGGTGCTCACCACAAAGACCGTTTGCCAGCCAGCTAAAAGGGCTTCCTCTATTCTATTCTCAAGTTTTTCGAGTCCCCCAAAAATAATGTCCTCTTCCTTCATATCTGTCGGCAGGAGGCCAGGGACCTGCTTTTCCTTATCTGAGATATTCCTTCCATCCCCTAATAAAAACGAGCGTGTAAGGGCATCGGCCGTGATATAGGTGCAACTCCTAGGCCCGTGTAGGACCGTGGCGGCATCGTTAACCTGAAAAGTAGCAGTCACAGCCCCTGAAAAAGCACAGCCGCAAAGGAGAGGTCTGGAGAGTTGTTTTTCTTGGGATGATGTGGATACTTCTGTTGGAGTTCTGGAGGAAATTTCTGCAGACTGCGCTTCTGGAATCCCCGGACAGATTTTCTCGAAACTTGTTTCTGGTATCTCCATATGGATTTCTGCGAAAGGCCTATTTTCTTGGCTAAGAGAAACAGGTTCAGCACAGGATCTTTTTCTGGATACAGAACCTGTTCCAAATGGCTTTATACAGGGCCGTTCCCGCCTTCCCAGCACCAGAGCCTCAAGCTCAATGTCACCGAGAGGGTTGGCAGGATGCAGCAGGCTTCGGTCCTTTTCCATGTTTTTCACATACAATGCCAGCTCTCTGAAAATACCTGCAGGAGCAGAGGAAGGAAAAGCTTCAGCCAGAGTTTTCCCTACTTTTTCAGCCTGAGAAAATACTTCATCCCTTGGAATAGAAGCCAGCACAGGCAAACCTGTTGCCCGGGCAAAGGCAAAGACCCTTTCCTCCTCCTCAAAAAGCCCTCGTCTGTTGAAGATAATACCTGCAACCCTGGGAACTGAATCCTCAAAATTTCGGATTCCTCTGAGGATATTGTTAGCAGCGTACAAGGCCATGTATTCCCCTGAAGTTACCAGAAAAACAGCATCGGCATATTCTTTTCTTAGGGGAACCGCAAACCCCCCGCAGACAACATCCCCAAGCACATCATAAAGTACGACGTCAAAGGAAGAAGCCCTGAGTCCCACACGTTTTAAGACCTCAAAACTGCTCAGTATCCCTCTACCTGCACATCCGATTCCTGGTTTCGGCCCCCCGGCTTCCACACAGGCAGTACCTCCGTAGCCTTCAAAGACCAGATCTTCAAGCTTCTGTGCTTCTTGAGGAGTTTCACGCATATAGTCCAATACTGTGGGAATGTCAGCCCCTCCAAGGAGCAGACGGGTGGAATCGTGTTTTGGGTCGCAGCCAACCTGAAGGACCCGCTTTTTCAAAACGGCAAGGGCAGCCGAGAGGTTTGCAGCAACCGTGGACTTGCCTATGCCCCCCTTCCCATAGAGAGCAATCTGGATTATGTTTTTTCCTCCTGTTACTTGCTAACTTAAAAGGGTAATCTTCTGGTTTATCCCTAAATTATTATACTTTTTTATTTTTTTTATTTCAACTATATATCGTATACAGCTGACTCACTTTTTTACTCCAACTTCTTCAACTTCGAATTTGTTTTATTTTACATGATTATTTCACAATACCAAAATGGAATTGAAACTTACTTAACTTTTGATTATTTCACAATACCAATATGGAATTGAAACTTACTTAACGTTTAACTTTTTGCGCCGTCTGCTGTTGTATCGTGTATTGAACTTTCAAATGGTTTTGAATTTGCGAAATTATTTCAGGATACAACATATCATTAGTGAACTTGACTTCACCATTAAGCTTTATTTATCCAAGAAGCCATCGTGAAACTGCAAAACTCTATATGGATTTGTCTTCAACTGTTAAAATACATCTTTAGCATTGTTGGTGTAAAAATATAACTTTCCGGCAAAACCCGAGAAAAGAGAATTAATTGTTTTTCCTGTTTTACTGAACATATCTAAGTTATCTAACGTATTATAACCGAAGTATAATAAATTTTAGGTTATATTTTTGACTTAAGGTTATTTTTCTACCCATTTCCAAGAAAAGCCAATATTTTTCTTGCCTGACTTCGGTGGCCTCCTCCACTTGAGAGTATGCACACAGACAAGATACTTGGCTACTTTATTTTGCAATCAGGCTAAAATGCAGTTAATTCATGCGAGAAAACAGGTCAGAAAAATACAGAGGTCAAGCCAAACAAAATACAGTAATTTTCCTACAAAACCACTCAATATGTTGTCTTGTCTGCTGGCATCTGAGCCGGTAATATAGAGGAACTAAAAAGCGATAGAAGTATGTCCAAATTAATTAAGGCCGGTTTCTCTTTTTGGAAAATTCCGATATGTTAATGAGTAGAAATGTTCAAATGATTAGACAAAGCTATCTCCCTGTAGCAATAATGAATTATAAAGAGGGGATGAATCTACGACTGAAGATCTGAAAAAAGCCCTCTTGCATAAATGCGAAAGTATGGACATACCCATGGTTGGAGTTGCCAGTATTGAGAGATGGAGCAATCCTCCTTTTTTACCATGGATGCCTGAGGAATTCTATCCTCAATCCATATATCCTGAAGCAAAATCAGTGATAGTTATCGGACTGCCTCCTCTCCGATAATTTTTCTCTCAAGCTCTTTTTACCTCAAGTGACTTTCATCTCAAGCTACTTTGATCTCTTTTTCCAGCTTCTTTATCATTTCCCTTACCTGAATTGCCCTTTCGAAGTCCAGCCTGTCAGCAGCTTCCCTCATTTCGGTTTCCAGTTCGATAATCATATTGGGAATCTCGGTCTTCGGGATGTGTTTGGTGTCGGTAATATCCACGACCTTTTCCCGAATTGGTTTCCTGATAGTTGTCGGGACGATGCCGTGTTCCTTATTGTAGGCGATCTGCATGGAACGGCGGCGTTCAGTCTCACGAACAGCTTTTTTGATGGAATCCGTCATGTTATCGGCATACAGGACAACTTTCGAGCTGGCATTCCGGGCTGCACGGCCTATGATCTGGATCAGGCTTTTTGAGTCCCTCAGGAATCCTTCCTTATCCGCATCCAGTATGCCAATGAAGCCCACTTCCGGAATATCAAGCCCCTCTCTGAGCAGGTTTATCCCTACAAGGACATCAAATTTTCCAAGGCGGAGTTCGCGGATAATCTCAGTTCTTTCTATCGTTTTAATATCCGAGTGCAGGTAACGAGCTTTTATTTCGTTCCTTGCAAGGTACTCGGTAAGTTCTTCCGCAAGTTTCTTTGTCAGAGTGGTTACAAGAGCACGGTCTCCCCTTTCCACAATTTTCCGAATCTCCTGCATGACATCTTTGACCTGACCTTCGAGAGGACGAATTTCCACCTCAGGGTCAACAAGTCCTGTTGGCCGGATAATCTGTTCCACGATCTGGGCTGAGTGCTCTCTTTCATAATCTGAAGGCGTTGCCGAGACAAAAATCACGTTTTTCATGTACTTCTCGAATTCATCGAACTTAAGAGGCCTGTTATCGTAAGCACTGGGAAGCCTGAACCCATAATCGACAAGACTCTTCTTCCTTGAGCGGTCCCCGTTGTACATTCCATGAAGCTGCGGGATGGTCTGGTGGCTCTCATCGATTACCATCAGGAAATCCTCAGGGAAATAGTCAAGCAGGCAGAAGGGCTGTTCTCCTAGCTGTCTGTGGTCAAAATGCCGAGAATAGTTTTCAATGCCTTTACAGGTGCCGGTTTCCTGAATCATTTCCATATCATAAATCGTGCGCTGTTTCAACCTGTGAGATTCGAGAAGCCCGAGTTCAGGAAGGTGTTCTTCGAGTTCTTCGAGGATGGACTGAATTGCACTTTTCTGTTCCTCCTCAGGAATTACATAGTGCCTGGCAGGATAAACAAAGAAATAGTCCATCTCTTCCGTTCGCTGACCGGTCTGTTTGTTTACCTCGGAAATCCGGTCGACCTCATCTCCGAAAAGCTCAATCCGGATAATATCATCAAAATATCCGGGAATAATATCAATAGTATCTCCTTTTACCCTGAAGCGCCCTGGCATGAGCTCAAGGTCGTTCCGTTCGAACTGGATTTCAACGAGCTTTTGCAGGATTTCTTTTCTCCGGACCTTATCTCCTAACTTTAATTCAAACCCCATTTTCTGGAAATTCTCAGGATTGCCAAGCCCGTAAATACAGGATACGGATGCCACTACAATAACGTCCTGACGAGACATCAGGGAAGCAGTAGTTGCAAGTCGCATCTGCTCGATTTTGGGGTTAATCTGGGCATCCTTTTCAATATACTGGTCCCTGGCAGGAAGATAGGACTCAGGTTGATAGTAATCGTAATAGGAAACAAAATACTCAACCCTGTTTTCAGGGAAGAACTCCTTGAATTCATTATAAAGCTGGGCAGCAAGGGTTTTGTTATGAGCAATAACAATCGTCGGTTTCCTGACCTGGTTTATGACATTTGCAACAGTATAGGTCTTCCCTGATCCTGTTACCCCAAGCAGGGTCTGGTACTGCTCCCCATTTTCAAGCCCATCCACAAGTTTTTCGATTGCTTGCGGCTGGGAACCCTTGGGTTCGAAATCGGAAACCAGCTTGAACTGCGGGCTGTCCCAATATCGGGTATCTCGTATTGTGTCAATGGCTTTTTTAGATACAGCTTGGGATGTCTTATCTGAAGATTTCATAGAATCAAAACCTTAAAATTCTGGAAATTTAAATGACGGACACATATTACCAACAGTAGTAATAACTAATTAATGATTTTCAGGAATCTGGGATTTTTTGGAATCAATCCTTTTTAGGAATCATAGATTTTTTGGAATCAGTCATTTTTAGGAATCATAGATTTTTGCCTTAGCAGGCGGTTATAGGTAATTGCAAACCTGTGAGCTTCGTCCCGGATTTCCTGGACAAAAAGAGAGGCTTTCTCGTTTTTTTTGATGGGAAGAGGAGACTTGATTCCGGGCACATAGATTTCTTCTTCCCGCTTGGCTATCGAAATAAGAGGAACCCTGATTTTGAGCTTTCTGAGTTCCTGAAAAGCTGAAGAAAGCTGTCCTTTTCCCCCGTCTATAATGATAAGGTCAGGTAGGTCATGCTTGTCCTCGAGCAAGCGAGAATAACGCCTGCGTACAACCTCTGCAATGGAAGCAAAGTCATCGATCCCTTCAACACTCTCGATCTTGAAGCGGCGATAATTGTGTTTATCAGGTCTGCCCCCACGGAACTGAACCATTGAACCGACCGTAGCCGTGCCTGAGAGATGAGAGATATCAAAACATTCTATGACATTCGGAAGTTTCGGAAGGGATAGTTTACTCTGCAGGGCTTCGAGCTTTTTCCGGTCTCCAAAGAAACCTATCTCAACATTTTTCAGGGCAAGGGCGAGAAGTTCCTTTTTCTCTCCCTGTTTCGGAACCGTAACTTTGACTTTTGTTCCTTTGACGTGAGAAAGGAAGTCAACAAGCGATTCTTCGAGAGGTTCAGGAAGAATTAGTTCTTCAGGAGGTTCGTTCTCGGAATAATATTGTACAAGAAATTCTTCCAGAAAATTTTCCCCAAAGGCAAAAACATAGTCCTGTTTATCTTCAAGTGTACCTTTGTAGACCTTGAAGAGCATGAGATAAACGGTATCATCCCTGACAATGTAGTTCAGAATATCCTCATTATGCTTTTTCTGCCTCTCCATATTTTGTTTTTCCTGAAGATACTCAAGGGCTGCAATCTCGTCCCTGAGAACCATGGCCTGCTCGAACTGCTGCCTCGATGCCAGCTCCCTCATTTCTTTTTCCATAGACTCGATAAGCTCTCTGATATTGCCTTTCAGGACCGAGGCCGCTTTCTTCACTTTCTCGGCATAGTCTTCTGCGGAAATTGCACCTATGCAGGGCCCGCTGCATGCCGCTATATGGTATCTGAGGCAGGCCCGTTTCGGCATCTTTTTACAGGTCCGAAGCTGGAAAGTCTTTCTTACAACTTCAAAAATGTAGTCTCTTTCCTTTGCCGAGACAAAGGGCCCAAAAAAGCTTCCACCATCTGCTTTTTTCCGGGCGAGCTTGATCCTTGGAAACTTTTCATCAGTTAAATGAATGCAGGCATACCTTTTTGAGTCCTTAAGAGCAATATTATACCTTGGCCAATGTTTTTTGATAAGAGTATTTTCCAGAAGAAAAGCCTCTACTTCAGTGTTCGTGACAATAAAATCGAGGTCCGTTACAGCCTCTATAAGGCTCGCAGTTTTTGGATCATGGTCTCGTTTCTGGAAATAGCTGCTTACCCGCTTTTTGAGGTCCTTTGCCTTGCCTACGTAAATCACAGTCCCTTCTTCATTCTTGAAAAGATAACAGCCAGGTAGGTGAGGTAGAGCCTCCAGGTCAATCATTTTTAAACCTCTTTTTCAAGTTTTTCAGTTTTTAAAGGGAGCTTAAATCAGTTTAATCAGTTTCATCGGTTTAGTCAGTTTAGTCAGTTTAGTAAGTTTAGTCAGTTTAGTCATTTTAGTCTGTTTAGTCAGTTTAG
>NZ_LZPK01000194.1:0-4376 GCF_001729375.1 Methanosarcina sp. A14
TGACAGGGGATTGGAGAAGCTCCTACGGCAGCCTTGATGAAAGTTACTGCACGAGCAAGTTTCCAGGCTGAGGTCTTGCTGGTATTGGTGTTGCATACTGGTCCAAATACATTTGCTCCGGCTTTTGCAACAAGCGGAGCCTGTTCATGCGGCCATAAACCTGCGAGCCGTACTCCATTATATTCCAGTTCTCCGTGCATACCGAGTACCATCTCGCCAGCCATTCCGGCTTCAATATACATATCAGAAAACTCTTTTCTAAGGGCCTGGATTGCATAAAGTGTGCCGTACATATCTCCGTCGCCTGCTGCGCCGGTTGTATCAAAGTTAACTCCATCGGCCCCTGAAGCAAAAAGTTTCTGCATAACCCAAACAGTGTCTCTAGTAAGGTGTTCGGCAGCGTGTTCCATAGATTCTTTTGCTTTGTCAATCTTGAATAGCTTCATAAGGTCGCCAGGGTTCTCAAAAGGTCCATCAGGTGTGTAGTAAAGTCCCATATTGGGCATCGCACCGTAAAACAGTGGAATAACCATGTTCTGCTGGCAGACTTCCATTGCCTGGCACTCGTTTGATACGACAGGTTTTACCGGCTTGAAACTGTAATCAATATGCCCGAGTTCCATTGTATCAGCACCAAAAGCACGCTCGTGCGTCATGCAGCCAACTAAACGGCTGGAAGGAATACCAACACCACTGTTGCCCTGGTCACCGTCAAGTCTAATGGTACCGATGTCGTGTGTCACAGGAATTTCCATACCCTGTTCGACACTAACAGTCTTGCCGGGCATCATGAGGATCTCTGCAAGCTTGTCCATTTCATTGGCATTGAGGTCAGGGATCTCTCCAAGGTCAGCAGCGTTTGCAGTACCGGCCTCGATCTCTTCCATTATTTTTTCTTTGGTAAGGTAGACACGTTTTCCGTCTCCCATTCTCAAAGCGTATTCAGTTGCCATTTTTTTAATTCTCCTTTTGACAAACTTAGTTTAGACTATGTCGATTTTATTGAGAGTTGAGGCTCATAGCAGCATTTCCTTTGCTTTTGCCACGGCTTCGCTTGCGTTTTCAGCATAGCAGTCTGCACCTATCTTGTCAGCCCAGGACTGGGTTGCAGGGGCTCCGCCTACCATAACCTTTACTTTGCCTCTGAGCCCTTCTTCCTTGAGGAGTTCAATTACATCTCTCTGCCCCTGAAGGGTTGTCGTCATAAGGGCGGAAATTCCGATAATATCAGCATTAACTGCCTTTGCCTTTTCTACGAAATTCCTTGTAGGCACATCCCTGCCAAGATCATAAACTTCAAAACCAGAAGACTGGAGCATAGTAGAGACTATTGACTTGCCGATATCGTGAACGTCGCCCTCGACGGTTCCGTTTACGATAACTCCCAGTTTCTTGCTCTCTGTCCCTGCCGGAAGTTCAGCTTCAAGCACTTTAACCCCTGCTGTCATTGCATCAGCAGCCATCATTACATGGGGCAGGAAAAGTTTCCCTCTCTCAAAGAGAATTCCTACCTGGTTCATGCCTGCAGAAAGACCTTTGTCAATGATCTCAGCAGGTTCCATGACCTTTTTTGCTTTCTCGACAGCTGCGAGCACTGCATCTTTTTTACAGGAGATTACCGCATCAGCAATCTCGAGGAGTAATCCTTCTGTATCTGCCATTTTTTCTGTCCCTTCTTTATCTGAAAATAACTGACATTTTTCTTCTGTCATTTACTCGGAAGACGGTAAGTTAGTTCCTATTACTATTATATATACCTTCCTAAAAGTATATAATAAGATATCAAAAATATAAAGAAAACATTTAAAAAATGGTGAAAATCATGTTAAAAATTTTATATGACTTTCACTTTTTTAAAAACATCGAAATGTCTAAAATATCTTTGATACTTAGAAATTTCGGAAATTTATACTGTTTGTAGCTCCTCAGCTTAGCATTCTTCAGTGACATTATCTTTCCAGAGATCAAGTATATATTTCATTATCAAAAATAGGAGTATTATAGGGGAGTGAAGAAAATAGTGTACTGTCCTTAAGATAAGGGGACCTGGAGAGTCTTTCTGGAAGAAAACAGAATACGCTATTTTTCTATTCATACTAATTGGAAGTCTCTGGTTACTTCATTACAAATTAATGTAATTGATGAATAACATATTTACCTAAAACAACTCACATAATTCTATAAAGTAAAAATTATACTAAGGGGAAGGGGTATGGAAGTAGAAAGTAGAGCAAAGATGGAAAAAACGCATACAAAGCCAAAGAATGCTTGGGAAAATTTTTTTAAAGATAAAACACACGGGGGGCACAGATATTCATCTGAGGAGTTTCTTGCTATGGAAGCCAGGGAAAAATTATTCCACCTTGACGGAGGCAAAACGCTTCTTGACTTCGGTTGCGGCTCTGCAGAACTCCTTACCTACTATGCTCTTGAATATGAACAGCTTTTAGGAGTGGATTTTTCCCCATCCATGCTTGGCGAAGCAAGTAAAAGAATTAGGGAAAGAAAATGTAATAACATTGATCTTATTCTTGCTGATCATGAAATACTCTGGGAAAACCTGGACTCAACCTTTGATCGAATAACTGCAGCCGGAGTAATCCAGTACTTATCTTTTCAAGAAATTGACGCCTTTATTGCCAAAGCATCAGAACATCTCAATTCAGATGGTAAAATGGTCTTTTTTGACATACTGGACCCGCGATTATACCCATTGTGGAAGTTAGGAGTATTTGCACCGAATGCAGGGCTTTTAAAAGCTTTGTACAGAATGAGTTGTGATTTTCAGAATTCAATATTGGCGGCCTTAAAAAACCGTCCGAGAAACATTTACGGTTTTACTCATAATCCTTATAAAATCCAGAAAATTGCAAACAAACACGGTTTTGAGATGCGCTATATACAATCAATGTACTACGAATATAAGTATCATGCAATAATGTTTCGGACTTAAGCGGGAATGCACTGGAATTAAACTTCACCTAATAACAGGCCAAGTTTGTCTAATAGTCGAACTATGTCTAATAATACTGTGTCATTTATGCTGTGATCAGATCAGTATTCTATATTAGACCAGTATTCTATATTAGACCAGTATTCTATATTAGACCAGTATTCTATATTAGACCAGTATTCTATATTAGACCAGTATTATCTTTATCAGACAAGTAAATCTTCAATCCCTGCCTCTCTCACAATATCGATCGCCTTAGCCTCTTCTTCCGGAGTCAAGCGGCGTCCAATCTCTGGATACTCCATAGCCCGATAGCATGGCCTGTACTGGAACATGAGATTGAACCTGATTTGCGGGATATTTTTTGCAACCCATTCGGCAATCGGCCTTGTACAGCATTCCAGATGGCCCGGCAGGACAAGATGGCGAAGGAGAATTTCTGAGGTTTTGTAGGCGAATTCGAAATTTGGTTGCACGATTTCCAGGTAATTTTTTATTTTTGAGTATTTCCTGGCGCATATATCGTTTCCGTACTTGAAATCTCCAAGGTAAACGTCTACAACCCCTTCGAGGATTTCTGCAATTTCCGGGGAATGATACATATTTGAGTTCCATACCACAGGCGTATTTACAGAGATTTTCCGGACTATTTTAAGGACAGTATGAGCGTGCGGAGTCGGGGTAACGAAATTTACGTTTCTTGCCCCATGCATTCTCCGAAGGCTGATCAGTTTTGCAAGTTTCTTTGGCTCAATTCGAATTCCGGTGTCAGGACAGGTTGAAATATCCCAGTTCTGGCAGTAAACACAGGCAAAAGTACAGCCTGTAAAAAAGATCGTGTGAGATGGTACAAGCTCAGGCTCTTCTCCCATGTGCAGGAACTCAGAAGCGTAATTTGAAAGGTCTGTAAGCCTGCAGAAGCCTTTTTCGCCAGCTTTCCTGTTAACCTCACAGCGCCAACCGCAGCACTGGCATTTTTCCAGCATTTTGCCCACAATCTCAACTTTAAGGTCAAGAAGAGAGGGACTGGCTTTTGGAAGTTCCAGAAAGCTTCTGGTAAAAAATGCTAGCCTGTCATTTGCATTTTTATAGTCAAGGGCTTCCGCGGCTTCTAGTTCAAGGTCTTCTTTGAGTTTTCGGTACTTTTCGATCTCATTACCATGAATTTTCCTGAGTTCTTCAAGCTGCATGCCTGGATCAAACTGGACCGGAATTCTTTCGGTTATCTTAAAAAAGGCAGGCATTTCATCTCTCTGCACCTTGAAGTAACGTTTCAGGTACTTCGAAGCTGCCATACTGAAATATTATTCCACATGGGTTAAAGGCTTATTGTTCGTTTCTTCCGGGTTTCAATTTTAATATCCGGTTCTGGTTTTTAGTTCTGGTTTTTAGTTCTGGTTTTTAGTTTTGATTTTCAGTTTTG
>NZ_LZPK01000195.1:0-13637 GCF_001729375.1 Methanosarcina sp. A14
ACAGAAAATACAGGAAAAATACGGATTTACTCCAGAATCCGAATAATATATAAGTTATAAACAAAAAATGATCTACAAGATGGACAAGATATGGTTTCCTGTATCTAAGATATGGTTTCCTGTATCTATTACATTCCGGATAGCTGCCATCTCTTCCTTTCTTGTACTGTGCAGCGGAGTATTCCTGGCTTATATATTTGCAAGGCGTGATTTTCGGGGAAAAGAGCTTGCAGAATTGTTAGTAACACTTCCTCTAGTTCTTCCTCCCACTGTAATTGGATATCTTCTGGTTATGCTTGTAGGTAGAAACGGACTTTTTGGCCATTTCATTTACAATTTTTTTGGCACAGGGGTCATGTTCACCTGGCAAGCTGGGGTTATTGCGGCTTATACGGTTTCCCTCCCACTTATGGTAAGAACTGCACAAGCAGCCATTGAAGCCGTGGACAAAGAGCTTGAATATGCAGCCTACGTTCTTGGGAGAAGTGAAATTGAAACCGCTTTCCTGATAACCTTGCCCCTTGCAAAAAAGGGCATTCTGGCAGGTCTGGTGCTCAGTTTTGCACGAGCTGTCGGAGAATTTGGCGCTACTCTCATGCTTGCAGGAAATATCCCGGGAAAAACGAACACAATGTCGCTTTCAATATACAGCGCTTTTCAGGCAGGCAATAACGAACTTGCCAATCTGCTTGTGTTGATCCTGGTCTTTATGTCCTTGCTGTCCATTGCTCTTACTGGAAAAATTGCTAGCAGAGGAAAGTTAGAGGTATAAGCTTGAGGTATAAACTTGAGTTTTAATTTAACATAAGAAAATGTTGCTATGAAGCTGAAGGAATTAAGAAAAGCATTGCTAAGAAGGCTTTTACGCTTGACTTCGGCTTCGAGCTTAACTTCAGCTTCGAAATGGAAAATGAATTTATCGTACTTTTTTTGTCATAGGATCTTGGAAAAAATACTTTTCAAACGCGTTTCAGTAACCACGGAATCTAATTCCTGAACTGACTAAAATGGAAACGACTAAGGTAGTAGTACTTTGAACAAGAGTGACATTTAAACAGTCCTATAATATATCTAAAAAGATAAAAAGGTCGTGAAGGGTAGTTTTATCTCTCACCTGAAGAGAAAGTTTCGCGACCTTTTGCACTCCTAAAGTAATGACAGTATGAAATTCTCTATTAATGAGGATATGATTAATATATCTCATTTAGAGCTTCAAAATTCCCAGATCAAGGCCCAGGGACACCACTATTGCAACAATTGAAAGCACTGAAATGATAAGGTAATTTGCACGTTCTTTTGATATCGAAAGACTGCTTAGCAAATATTCCAGTCCTTCAAGGTCTTTATCCGAAAGGTTCTGTCGACTCTGGACTTTTTCCAGCAGGTTCAGGTTTTTGACAACGACAAACCTTCTCTTTGCAATATGGTATCGGTGTGTGAAGAACCAGAGGTAACCCACTACTCCAATATACCAGATTGCTTTTCCCCAGAATGCGCTGTAGTGATCAGCTATAATTATACTTCTTAACAGGATGGCGGAAATCAACCCTACGTAAAAGTATAAATTGATTACAGGCATCCCATATCTATGGGGGACTTCAAATGTCGGAGTTTCAGATTTTAACGCGTTCATAGTTCTTCTACCTGATTCCTAAAGTTGTTAAAATATAATTGTAAATGAAAAAAAGGAGATGCAGTTTAAAGAGCATCTCCATTTCTTTCTCCAGTTCTTATTCTAACTACAGTTTCAATGGGGGTGACAAATATCTTTCCGTCTCCAATTTCTCCAGTATACGCTGAACTCTGAATAATTTTCATAATCTCTTCAATTTTGTCCTCAGGGGCTGCGATCTCTATTTTGGTTTTGGGAAGAAGATCCACACAATATTTTTTACCTCTCCACTGCTGTACGATTCCTTTCTGCTGTCCACGTCCTTTGACATCAGTTACTGTTAAGCTAGGATACCCGGCTTCTTCAAGGGCATCTTTTACCTCATGCAGTTTCATGGGTTTTATTATTGCTTCGATTTTATACATTTTAGTCATGTTATTCCTCCCTCATCAGGTATTCGGGATATGCTCTGATTCCGTGTTCACTGATATCAAGGCCCATGATTTCTTCTTCTTCCGATACTCTAAGCCCTATTACGGCATCGAGGATTTTGAAGATTATATACGAGATACCAAATCCCCAGACCATGGTTACCAGTACGGATACAAGCTGGATAAGCAGTAAGCTGATTCCTCCACCGTAGAAGAGTCCTGGTACTGCAGCAGCGTACGTGGCATCTGCAAGAATCCCGTTTCCCATCCCTATGGAAAATAGCCCAACAGAGATAAGTCCCCAGCTTCCACAATATCCATGCACTGCAATTGCACCTACAGGGTCATCCAGCTTTAGTTTGTTTTCATTAAACATGACACCTACATAAATTATTATCCCGGCAACAAGACCGATCACCAGGGCTGCCCAGTTTGATATCGATCCACATGGGGCGGTAACTGCTACAAGCCCGCCGAGAAGCCCGTTTGCGGTGAGGGACGGATCTGGCTTTCCGGTCTTTACCCAGGTAATAATCATGACCGTAAGAGCTCCTACAGCGGCTGCAAGGAAGGTGTTGACTACTACCAGGTTCATATAAGGATCATTTGCATTGAGGGTACTTCCTCCGTTGAATCCCAGCCATCCGAGAGCCAGGATCAGAGTTCCCAGGAAGGTAATAGTCAGGTTGTGACCTGGAATAGGTACGGGTTTTCCGTTTTTAAATCTCCCTATCCTTGCGCCCACAAGAATCACACCTGCAAGGGCAGAATATCCTCCTATTGAATGTACAACTCCAGAACCGGCAAAGTCATGACTTGCCACTCCTATTGCTTTTACTATTGGGCTATCGGCGCCACTTAAGAGAGCCATGTCCGCTCCGCTCCAGACCCAGTGACCGTATATAGGGTAAATTACGGCTACCATCATGACGCAGTAGACAAGATACGCCTTAAAATTGGTTCTCTCAGCCATTGCCCCTGAAACTATAGTCGCACCAGTAGCCGCGAAAACCATTTGGAAGAACCATGAGTTCCAAGTTGCATTGTCCGCACCTGCCAGGAAGAACTGATTGGTTCCTAGTAAGCCTGCGGCATCAGCTCCATACATTATGCCCCAGCCAACAGCCCAGTAGACGAGAATACCCAGGACAACAGTCATGAAGTTTTTCATCAGAATGTTGGCGGTATTTTTACTTCTCGTAAGTCCCGTTTCCACGAGCGAGAAACCTGCATGCATAAAGAATACCAGTCCACTTGCCAGTAACAACCACATAAACGTTAGCGTAGTCTTTATTTCCTCAATCGACGCTGCATTTTGATCAGACGTTACTGCAAGAGCTGGTGAAACCAGTGCTATAAGTAGAACAAACGTAACTATTGATAATTTTTTTAGTCTTTCCATCTTTTTCACCATATTTTTTTGCCTCCTTTTCTTCACCGGAAACCAGTAACCGGTTGACTACTCTATTATATAAATACTTTTCGATTACATGCAATAAATATTACAATACAGATATATTAAATTAGTTAATGAGTTCTCTGCTACGCATATTCAGAAATAAGTAAAAGACATTGTTTTTGATGGAAACTAATTTTGGCTCTTAGTCATTCTCTATGAATAAGACGATTTTCAATTCGAGACTGCATTGGTTTTTAGGAGGTCATTGTAAGAATATCCACACAAAGCAACGAAGATCCCTAATTTTTTAGTTTTGTATAAAAGCTTTTCAAATCAGCTACAAAAGGCTGAAACGTACAAACTCAAATTGTATGCGCCTGTGCAAGTCTTAAAAATTGGATATATTGCCGTGACTCCTGCTTGATTTCTTAAAAATAGTCAAATCTTCTTTTGCCAGATTTCCTTAATATGAAGACTGAAATCCCAGTTTATATACATTTTTTAGCGATTTATTGAGTATTTCCTCAAGTGCTAGTGGAATATTTTGAAAGAGTCAATGTACGAAAGAGATAAAAAAGCACGTAATACTTCGTTTTATTTACGGCATTCTGGACGTTTTTTCCTAACTCTTTGTCTCTAAGAGTAATTAAAAGGAAAAAAGAAAGTAAAAGTAAAAGTAAAAGGAAAAGGAAAAAGGAAAATAGATATAAATTTTGAAATGTGTAAGGCCTTTTACATTACTGTTTCAGTGACCAGTTCCCGATCTCCTTTTGAAAAGACTCTGGATACCCGGACTTTCCAGTCTCCATCGTGATTCTCGTTGTCGGCCTGGATGAGGTTATAACATTGCTTTGTCTTTCCTCTTGTTTTGGAAGAACAAAAGGTACCTGCATTTACTACAAGCATATTATTGAGGTTCCAGACCCAGGGAATGTGGCAGTGCCCGCAGAGAACAAGATTCACCTTGCAGCGGTTCAGAAGTTCGAGCACATCGCCTGCATCTACAAGGACAGTGTTTTCCCTGCCTGCAAGAGGTATAGGTACAAGGTGGTGGTGCATGGCAAAAACCTTGAATTTTTCCCCTGAAAAGGCTTCTTTGATCCAGCCATAGTTTTCCCTGCCCAGATGACCTTCATCAAGATCGGGCTGTGAAGAATCAGCCCCGACAACCGTAACATTCTCAAAATTCCGTGAAAAGTACCTGTCTGTAAAGAGATCTTCAAAGTGCACATATCCTGCATTTTTCGAATCATGATTTCCCGGGACCAGAATTTTATTTTTACATTCAATCTTGTCAATAAACCGCTTTACTCCATCATATTCTGCTGAAAACCCATTCTCGGTCAGGTCACCTGTAATCACGACAAGGTTCGGCTCCAGCTGGTTTATACCGTCAACCATAGACTCTGCAATCTCAGGAACAAAGTACGCATCTGAATAATGGATATCTGAAAGATGTACAATCTGTATAATTTTTCTTCCTCTGATTTTCTTAATTTTGTAATATATATTGAATCTCTTATATTCAGAGCACAGAAATTCTGTACCATTATATATAGCTATCTCTCAAAATCTACATATTTACAAGTATCTAATTATAATTCGTTAAAAAAGGCAGTTTATCTCTCAAAACCTTATTTGGATACTATAAATATTTACCTAATGATTATTCATGGACAATGTCTATAAAAATTATAAACCTAAATTATCCGATATGCACACAGCTCATTTCAGCCTATTTTCTACCAGTAGCCGGGCGTGCGGCAGACTTCGTTTCATTCATTTGTCAAAAAATACCAAACGGGTCGGATAGAAGGAGTCTACTTTTTAAATTAGGCGACTTGTAAAAGCATTGATCTACAACTGTTGACCTACAACTGTTGACCCGCAACCCGTTGACTCACAACTGTTGAGCCGTTTAATCACGCCAGAAAAGGTTTGAGAATAAGGCTCTTAAACTCAAATGTTGCCAAGGGTTTTTATTCAAACCTTTCCACAAAGGTTTTTCGTTAAGCCGGTTAACGGTTATATTAGGTAAAATCAGCTCTCTTGGATCAGCTCAGTATCTTCATTATAGTTCAGCCCTCTTGAGCGAACGAAGTGAGCGAAAAGGGCCCCGTCCTCCCGAGACGGAACTCGGGTGATGGGACTCGGGCGGTGCAACAAATACATTAATAATGAGTTATGACTATTCACCTACGTTTCAGCTTCATTCTTACATTTTTCATTTAATTTACCCCACAATTAAGGTGAATTTATGTCATTAGCAAAACTTAGAACACATTATACAGCCGATGTTAAACCCGAAAAAGTTGACAACGGTCAGAAAATTACTTTGGCAGGCTGGGTCCATGAGGTAAGAGACCTCGGAGGGATCTGTTTTGTAGTGCTCCGAGACCGGGAAGGAAAGGCTCAGGTCACTCTTGTAAAGAAAAAGATCGATAAAGAGCTGTTTGATGCTGCAAGAAGGCTTGTACGCGAATCAGTAATTTCAGTAACCGGTTCTGTTAAATTCGAAGAGAAAGCTCCGAACGGATACGAGCTGCTTCCTGAGGAGATCACTGTTCTGAATGTTGCAAATTCTCCATTGCCAATGGATACTACAGGCAAAGTGGAAGCTGAACTGGATACTAGGCTGGACTCGCGGTTCATTGACCTCAGGCGGGCTGAGACTACTGCGGTTTTCAAGATAAGGCACCAGGCTCTCCAGGCAATCAGGGAATACTTTGCGAAAAATGGATTTCTCGAAACAGCAACCCCCAAGATCGTGGCAACGGCAACTGAGGGCGGCACTGCACTTTTCCCGATCACTTACTTCGACAGGGAAGCTTTTTTGAACCAGAGTCCTCAGCTCTTCAAACAAATCCTTATGAGCGGTGGTTTTGACAGGGTCTTTGAGATTGGTCCCATTTTCAGGGCTGAAGAGCACGACACCCGCAGGCACTTGAACGAAGCTACTTCTATCGATGTCGAGGTCAGCTTTGCAGACCACTTTGATGTAATGGAAATTCTAGAAAACCTTGTGGCTTACGCTTATGCCCAGGTTATTGAGAAGTGCAAGCCTTCTCTTGAAACACTTGGGGTTGAGCTCAAAGTCCCGAAAACTCCTTTCCTTAAGCTCACCTATGATGAAGTAATGGAGATCATAAACGCCCGCTCGGAAGAGAAAATGCACTGGGGAGATGACCTTGGCACACTCGGAGAGCATATTGTGGGCAATTACGTCTACGAGACAACAGGGGAATCCCACTATTTCATTATTGACTGGCCTACTGAGATTAAACCGTTCTATGCTATGCCTTATGAGGACAGGCCGGAGTTCAGCAAATCATTTGATATGATGCACCGCACAATGGAACTCTCCTCTGGAGCTCAGCGTATCCATATTCCTGACTTGCTTAAGAGCCGGATAGAATCACAGGGCCTCAACCCTGAGGGCTTTGAGTTCTACCTTAAGGCTTTCGAATACGGCATGCCTCCTCATGCAGGCTGGGGCATGGGCTGCGAACGTTTTATCATGACCATGCTCGGAACCGAGAATATCAGGGACACTGTACTCTTCCCCAGGGACAGGAGAAGACTTTCTCCCTGAAATCCCTTCTTTTTGGAGTTTAAACGTTTCCAGTTTAACCTCCAGTTTAAAAATTTCCAGTTTAATCTCCAGTTTAGAGATTTCATAACTTTTTCAGGATTCTAACCGGAAGGGAACATAACATGACAGAAAGAAATATATCTACCGATTCCCCGGAAAAACGTGCAGCTGGCATCGCTGCATCTCGGATGGTAGAATCGGGAATGGTTGTGGGGCTTGGAACGGGCTCAACAGTTGCATATACGATAAAAGAACTCGGCAGGCGGGTCAGAGAAGAGGAGCTCGAAATTCTGGGTGTTGTCACTTCATACCAGTCTGAAACGCTTGCTATAGAAGCCGGCATCCCTTTGGCAACCCTTTCCCAGCATCCGGAACTGGACATCGCCATTGATGGGGCAGATCAGATTGATTCAAAGCTGTACGCAATCAAAGGCGGTGGAGCTGCTCATACTCGGGAAAAGATAGTATCGACATCTGCAAGACGTTTTCTGGTCGTAGCCGACGAATCAAAAACGAGCACCCAGCTTGATAAACCTGTGCCGGTTGAGGTTCTACCCTTTGCAAAAACTCTTGTGATTAAAAAAATAAAAGATCTGGGAGGAAAACCTGAGCTGAGGTTAGCTCTGAGAAAAGATGGGCCTGTGATAACCGACAATGGAAACTTTGTACTTGATGCAGATTTCGGTGTAATAAATGATCCTGAAGGTCTGGCCCTTCAACTATCTTCAATTCCGGGAGTTGTTGAGCATGGAATTTTTTCCAATGTGGACGACCTCTATATCGGGAAAAAAGACGGATCAGTGAAGATAGTCAGGAAGTGAAAGTAATCAGGAATTATGAGTGTTTCATCTTCTAGAATCGAAATATACCCGGTATGTTTTTATAGAAGTATTATCAGTTATTTTCTGATCAAATACTGCTTCACGCAAGGCAACTGATGAAATCATATTTTCAGGCTGATCTCGGGCTAAAAGTGACTATAGCCAGGACAACTTCAAATTATCAAGTAGAAAAGCTTCGATACATAGACTTCATTTTAAGGAGGTTTTGGTTCAGATGGAAAAAGGTGGCCAGCCAATCATAATAGTAGATCCTAGAAAAGAAGAGACAAAGGGAAAAGAAGCGCTCAGCATGAACATTGCGGCTGCAAAGGCAGTGGCCAGTATAGTCAAGAGCACGCTTGGTCCGAGAGGAATGGACAAGATGCTTGTCAATCCTATCGGGGATATCACAATCACAAATGACGGTGCAACTATTTTACATGATATGTCCATTGAGCACCCGGCAGCCAAGATGGTGGCCGAAGTTGCAGAGTCACTTGAAAGTTCGGCTGGGGATGGGACTACAAGTGCTGTTGTATTCACAGGCAGTCTGCTGGAAAAGGCAGAAGAGCTTATTGAGAGTGGAGTCCACCCGACAGTTGTTGTCAAGGGGTACAGGCTTGCAGCCGAGAAGGCTGTTGAGATTTTAGAGAACCTTGCAATCCCAACTGCCGATAATGAAAAGGAGAAACTTTTAGAAGTTGCCAGAACTTCTATTACGGGCAAAGCTTCTGAAAAGTACGGCCGTTTGATTGCGGAACTCTGCGTGGATGCCGGACTTGCGATTCGGGAAAGAGGCATAGTTGACCTCAAAGACGTTATTCTTTCAAAAGATGTCGGCGGCAAGGCCGAAGATACCGAGTTTGTTGAAGGCATTGTAATAGACAAGGTTGCTCTGGACAAGAAATTCCCTCTCAGAATTGAAAACCCTGCAATCGCTCTGATCGATACCTCCATGGAGATTGCCAAGACCGCAAACAAAGCAAAACTTCAGATAAACGCATATGGTGACCTTGAGGGTTTTGTAAAGCAGGAAGAAGAAGCTCTATTTGAGATGGCAGACTATGTCATCAGGGCAGGGGCAAATGCAGTTTTCTGTTCCAAAGGCATGGATGACAAAATCGCAGCCTACCTGCAAAGCCGGGGAATTTATGCAACCCGCAGGGTTAAGAACGATGACATGCAGCACCTTGTAGATGCCACAGGCGGCAGGCCTATCCGCAATATCAAAGAACTGACCTCGAAAGAACTCGGACATGCCGGGCTCCTTGAACAGGATCGGGACGGCGACCAGGGTAAGACCTACCTCAGAGACTGCAAAGGTGCAAAATCCGTATCCATTGTCATCAGGGGCGGTACAGAGCACATAGTTGACAACCTTGAACGTGCAATTGACGATGCCCTCAGGGTAGTAAAATGTGCCATAGAAGACAGCAGGATAGTTGCAGGCGGTGGAGCTTCCGAGGTCGAAGTTGCACTTGGGCTTCGTGCATATGCTGCAAGCATAGGTGGTCGTGAACAGATGGCAATCAGGGCTTTTGCAGACGCCATTGAAGAAATCCCGAGGACAATTGCCAGAAATGCAGGTCTGGATACTATCAACACAATAGTGAACCTCAGGGCAAAGCACGCCGAAAACAAAAATGCAGGCTTAAATATCAATACCGGTGCTGCCGAAGATATGCTCGAAAAAGGCATTGTTGACCCCATCAGGGTTAAGATCAACTCCGTCAAAGCTGGCTCCGAAGCCGCAGTGATGGTGCTCCGTGTGGACGACATGCTCCGCGCCCAGCGCGCTGACATGCAGAATGTCAAACCCGAGCATATGGCAAGCACTTATGATGGCATGGCAGCTCCTGCACTTAACATGCGCAGGTAAAGCCGGGTTTAAGTTAAACTAACAAATAAACACAGATAAGTAAACATAGAAAGCTGTGGTTTTTATTCTGTGGCTTTTTTAAAATTTTTTTTTCAAAACTATTTTTTAACTTCCTTTTTCTAATTTGTTTTTCAGGTTTAGTTTTAAGTTCTAAACAATATGGTTCCTGACAGATTGGCAATAAGCTATTTTTATAACCAAATAAATTTTTAAAAGTCATCGGTAGAAAATACCTCCTACCTCTTCAGAAGCTCTGCTTGATTTTAATTCTATGACTTGAGAACAATATGAGAATATATATCTATAATTAGGTCAACTTGTCGATATGGGTATGAAGATGGAGTAGGATGACTATTTTATCAAAATAGAGGCCTAACTTATGAGATATACCGAAGAAAGGACCAAAATGCAAAATCGTGTTTCTGAAATCATGCAAAATGGATTGGAAATTGCAGACCTGTTTATAAATAAAAACTATTTAATTGATATAGGTAAATGCGACCCGATACCATTAGAAGATATTCAACGCTCTTTCTCATATATCTCGATGTTTGAAGTTAGCAAAATTGTATATGACGTTGATGAGAACATTAACGATAAACTCGTTAGTGTTTATAGTGCATTATCGAATTTTGGAAGTTCAGCTTTACTTGTTATTTTCAGTGATAAAGAAGGTGTAAAGTTTTACCTCGGAACAAGAGATGTTAATCAACCAAATACCGCAAAAGAAATTTTGCAGAAAAGCTTGAGAGGAAATTTCCCTGGTATTGAAATAAATGAACAATCATCTTCAGAAATTGAAAGAATATTAGAGTCTCATATTCCCAGCGTATATTCTAATATGGCTGTTTCTTCCGTTTCAATTGTTCCTAGCGCAAGAGACGATGATAAGGATAAATTTGTACAGGGAATGGAGAAATTTATTGATTCTATGTCCGGTGAAAAGTACACTGCGGTATTAATCTCTTCACCGTTAAGTAAAGCTGATTTGGAAAACAAGAAACGAGGATATGAGGAGCTTTATTCCACACTTTCACAATTCTCACAGGCAAATATGACGTATGGCGAAAATAATAGTGAAGCTGTAGCTATAGGAATAAGTGATAGCTTCTCAAAATCGATAAACGAGGGCGTTAGCGACACAACCGGAACAAACACGAGTACCTCCAGTGGAACAAGTAAATCTCGGTATCATGGTCGTAATTATTCTATTTTTTTACTTGGGTTTAATTCTGGTAAAAATGAAGGAACAAATACTGGGAGCTCTACCGGATCTTCTACTGGCCATACTGATACGCGTTCTGAATCTGAGTCTACAAGCAACACAAAATCAGATACAAGGACGACTACGGAAGGAACGTCTACAAGTATAGCTATTACCAGACAAAATAAGACTGTACAGGAATTATTAGAGAAGATAGATGAGCAATTAGATAGAATCAAAAATTGCGAAGCATACGGATTATGGGACAGTGCCTGTTATTTCATTTCTGAAGATCCCGAAACATCTATTGTCGCAGCTAATACATATAAAGCGCTGGTTGCTGGAGAAAAGACAAGTGTTGAAAATTCATTCATAAACCTGTGGAATAATGAATATGAGAATTCAGATAATAGCTTAATAATTTTGGATCATCTCCGGCATGGTTTGCATCCTCAGTTTAGATATCTTCCTAATAGTGGAGAGGGCAATTACACAGAACAAACAATTACTCCAGCAAGTATGATTAGTGGTGTTGAGTTGCCTATTTTGATGGGAATTCCGCACAAATCTGTAGTCGGTGTCACATCTGTTAATTCTGTTGCATTCGGTAGAAATGTGTTTGTAAAAGAGCAAAAAGATAACTCTCGAAATATTGACATTGGGGCCATCTACCATATGGGGGAGGTATTCGAGAACAATAGAGTGAAGTTGGATTTAGAGAGCTTAACAGCACATTGCTTCATAACCGGATCGACCGGCTCAGGAAAATCAAACACAACTTACAAAATTATAGATGAATTAATATCGCAAAAAAATAATGTTAAATTTTTGGTCATTGAGCCAGCAAAAGGTGAATACAAATTAGCTTTTGGTGGCATGCCGGATATTAACATATTTACAACAAATCCACGATATTATGACATGTTGAGTATAAATCCATTTGAGTTTAATGGAGAAATTCATGTATTAGAACATCTGGATAGACTTATAGAAATATTCAGTGCATGCTGGCCATTATATGCAGCTATGCCAGCATTTTTGAAAGCATCATTTGAGAAAGCATATATTCTTCATGGCTGGGACTTAAATCACTCTATACATATTAATCGAGGGAACGGAAAATTCCCAACATTCAAAGATATCGTTGACATCTTGCCTAAGTTGCTCAACGAATCTAAGTTTTCCGATGAAGTAAAGGGAAATTATGTTGGATCTCTGGTGACCCGTGTCGAATCTTTAACAGATGGTCTGGTCGGGCAAATTTTTTTGGGGCATGCAATCGACGATGATGTGCTATTTAATCAAAATACAATTGTTGACCTGAGTCGTATAGGATCTGTTGAAACAAAGGCATTGCTAATGGGCATGTTGGTATTAAAGTTGAGTGAGTTTAGACAATCAACGTCAGGTGGCACAAACCTGCCGCTTAAGCATGTAACCATACTGGAAGAAGCACATAACCTTTTGAAAAGAACCTCTGTAGACCAGGATCAAGAATCTTCAAATGTTCAGGGCAAATCCGTTGAAATGATAAGCAATTCTATAGCTGAAATGAGAACATTTGGTGAAGGATTTATTATTGTCGATCAGTCCCCAACGTCCGTAGACATATCAGCAATAAAAAACACCAATACAAAAATAATTATGAGATTACCTGAAAGGAACGATTGCGAGGTTGCCGGTTGCTCAATTGGTCTAACTGATGAACAGATTATGGAATTAACTAAACTGGATAAAGGCGTTGCTGCGATATGTCAAAATAACTGGTTAGAGCCCGTTTTAACAAAAATAGATAAGAGCAGTGATCTATATGAAATATCATCAACTCCGATTCAAGATCGAAAGAATAGAACGGCTTTAATAGGAGAATTACTTACTGAACTCATTCTCCAAGATGAAGACAAGATCTTTAATATGGCGTGGTTCAATACAATTATTAATTCTGCAAAAGTTTCCAAGCTCGCCAAAACTGATATAAGAAATCTTCTTTTGGAATATCAGAAAAAGTTTGAGACGAAACAAAAACAATTTGCTTTTTTTGAACTCATTTTTAAACTTATGAATTGTAATGATTTGTTTAGAATGTTTGAAGATAAACTACCAAACACATCGGAATTACAAAAGCTTCCAAAAAAGTCAGAGATTGATAATCCTACTGTTAAAGCTTGTAGAATATATGTTGATTATATCACTAAGAACTTGGATCTCTATGCAGATTTTGATGAACAAACAAGAAAAACAGTATTTATAAAACTCTTAGACTACAAGATCCAAAGTGAACCGAACAATAGTGAGAGATATAAATTTGTACATTATTGCGTCAGAAAAATATTTTAAAAAAGACTCTACCAATACTCTATTAATAAATGAAAAATCCGATAACTCAGTCAATAAGTCTCATTTCAATAGTAAATAAACAAAAAAGTGATTGTTTCTAGGCAAAATGGTGGCTTTCCTAAATCAGTGCAGGATTATAGAGAAGTGCCAGCTATACTATTTCGCAGGAGGTAAATGTATGTCTGGATTGGAAGACACTAATAACAATGGTGTAAAGAACAAGCTAGGTGAACTTAATAAGACAGGTGAAGGTGAAATAAGTAAAGCTGGCGAAGTTGGTGAGACAGGGATTAATAAAGGCGATGGAAGCAGTAGATTCAGTAAAGAATTAAAAGATGAGCATACCAACGCCTATCTTAAGA
>NZ_LZPK01000196.1:0-19598 GCF_001729375.1 Methanosarcina sp. A14
AAAGTAAAGAAGTCAAAGTAAAGGAGAAAAACAGATTTTATTTGTAGATATCCCGTCGGTGCCCAATTTTAAGCACGAGTATTTTCAAGCAACTGCCCTGAATCTCCAGGATCACTCTATAGTCCCCGACCCTCAACCGGTAATTTGGAGACCCGACCAGTTTTGTTACATAGCGAAATGGATCCTCCTTCAGCTCAGAGACCTTACGAAAAATAAGCTTTGCCAGATGCCGATCGAGCTTTCTGAGCTGATTGACCGCAGGTTCAGACCAGATGATTTGGTAATGCATCAAAATCTCGCTCTCAGTATCAGTTTCTTAGAAACCCAGCTCTTTTTTTAAATCTTCATGTGTTACGTACCTGCCTCCCTCAACAGCTTTTCGGGCAAGTTCGATTTCTTTTTTTGTTTCCTCATTTAGTTCCTGGACTTCTTCCAGTAACCGCTCAAGTACCTCGTTGTAAGTTTCTCGCTTATAGATCTTCATTTTTTCAAGAGCTTCTTTAGTGCTCTGTTTCACTTGAATGGTTGTTGTCTCAGCCATGTTTTACTTTATACAGAGAGATTTACTTATAGTTTATTATAACATATTATAACAAACTATAGCGAAAAGAAGGTTAGTTGAAGTCTATTTGATAATTAATCCAGAGTGTAAGACTGATACCTTAAAGAATGGACAAAAATAATGAAGGTTCTCAGTATAGTTGACGAAATTGGAAATGAGATCTGAACTCATTTTTCTTCAGTTTCAAGATCTTCATCTTCCAGTTCAAGTTCTTTCCGCAACTTTACTTCTCTGTTCTCCAACATTTTCATAAAAGTAGAAATAGGGACAATGAGCCCATTGACCATTACGAAGTCATTAAAAGGATTCTCATTTTGCACCCTTTCTGTAGAGAACTCCTCATTAAAATGTCTTATTTTGAACATATCGCGGATTTTCTTTGCTTTCTGAGAGGTTGTACTCTGGCTTGTCCCAAAAAAATCACAGAGATCAGTAGCACTTACATAGGGCTCAAAACTTCTGCCAAAAAGAAAATTGATCTGCCCAAGCGCATAAACCACCGCCGCAGCCCAAATATCCAGCCTTCCGGAAAGAAAAGGTACCTGCCTTTTCCGGCTCATTTTATTGATTAGTTTTTGACACAACATTTTATAGTCTTCATCAAGGTAGCTGTCTGCAAATCCATCTGTCATCTGGATAAGAGTGTCTCTCTTTTGTTGCACAAGTTCGCGGTTGTTAATAGTTTATCCTCTGAATCTCAAATAATATAAATTATACTTTATAGCTTGTGACTATTCAGTTTACAAATAATCAGTCGCTTGATACCATTGGTAAAAAAGAATATTATGTAGCATGATGAAATCTTTTAAAAAAGAGATTTTTCAAGTTATGTGCAGTCTCAACTACATTTTAAGCAGTTGATTAAATTATAGGAAGTTTAAAATGAAAGTAAAACTATACTGCTAATTGATAGCAGTCAAAGTATCCCAAAAAATCAATGATGACAGAGATTTCGGAAATATATTCCGAAAAGCTCTCTTTGAAAGTGTTTACAAGCATTTGACTGAAAGAAAGAAAAAATAAAAATGAAAAAAAGGCAAGAAAATTGCCACAAAGAACTCATATTGGCTCTTTATAGACCGTTAGAATACAAAACTGGATTTTCTCCTCATCGGGGCAGCACATTCCCACTTTCGAGAATCCTCCAGACCTTTCCCGTTTTTGCAACCCAGAGAGAAACCGTCCAGCCAACTTTGCACTTTGAACTGATTTCCTCAGAAATAACAACCGAACCAATGCATTTTCCTGATTCCAGGTAGTCTTCGAGCCAGAGTTTTCCAGGTTCGATTTTTACGATATCGAAATATGCGTCAAGGTCACTGGTATACCGGGTTTCAACCGGATGTCTCTCTACATAATCATAGATCAGATCAGTTACTTCTCCAACTAACGGAAGGTCTATTTTAAGCTCTTTTACGTTTTCAGACGCTTCTTCATATCCTTTATCAGGCATGTAACCTTTTTCATACAGCCATTTGACCAGTTTATACATGACCCTGCCTGTTGTTTCCATAAGGGTTCTGCTGCCTACAACCTTTCTGACCATGAAATCAGCAAGAAAATCAGAGATTTCCGAAGAGCGAAGGTGTTCAGGGCCAAAAATATCCCAGAACTGCTTGCCTTCGGAAGCTTCAAGTTCCTCATATCTTTCAGTCTCAGCCCTATTCAAATGCTGATGCCCGAAGTTATTGAGATAGTTCCTGAAAAAAGAGATTGCCTCCTCATATCCCGAATAAGTTTTGGAGCTAAGGCGGGCTTCCTGTTAAGCCAGGAATTCCTCCAGAATTTCATGAATTGACCTACTAACTGTTGTTTTCATTTTATCGACCTTACATCCCTTTTCTTTGATATTCGATTTCGTTAAAAAATCCATAGAGACATCAAATAATTCCAGAAAGTGCTGAGCTTTTCAATAAGGACAACGGGAAGAAACTCCCTCTAAATATACTATCTGCCAGAAGTCCCCGACTTTTACTATTCCGAAATTAAGGTACCAACCTGCCTTTGCCAGCGAACTCACCTCTTCCGAAACCATAACAGACCCGATTTCTCTGTAAGGATTCAGATAATCCTCTACCCATAACTTTCCGGGTTCGATAATCCTTACTCAAAATCTCCCTTTTTCCACTCAGGAATCGCTTCAGCCGGCTGTACATCCACATAATCGCAAAGCAAACTGCCAAATTTCTGAACCTGAAAAGCAGTCTTTTCCCCTTTTCCTTTATATCCCTACAACCTTAGCAAGTTCACTATAATGCTCTGGATCAAGGTAGTCTTTTTCATAAGCCCAGGGCAGGAATTTACGGAAAAAACGCCTCGAAGCTTCAACGAAAGCCGCGCTCCCTCCAAAATCATTAATCAGATAATCCTCAAGAAAATACTCAATATCTGAAGGCGCAACATACGCAAGGTCAAAAATCTGGCAGTATTCTTTATGCTCGTTCTTATACTTCTCTTTATAGAGTTCCTGATCCTCTTCATAAAGGTCATCAGAAGCACAAACATCGAGATATTCCTCAAAAAGAGAGATTAAATTTTCGTAGTCCCGATAAGTCCTGGGGCACAGCTCTCTCTTTTGTCTTTTAAAAATTCCAGAAAAGCTTTATCTATCGTCTTCATGGCAGTTCTAGAAGAGAATTGTTTTTCCAATTTTTCAAGATTTTGCCCTGCTTTTGAGAATTTCCGACCTACTCCTCTCTACAGAAGAAAGAACTTCTAAAATATTGATGAATAAACGAAATAAATGAAATCAGTAGAATTAACAGGATTAACAGAATAAGCAAAAAAGGGGAAATAAACTACCTGAAAACAGACTTTTCAGGCCTCTATTCCAGAAAAAGTTTCTTCAATACATTGTTTACTGTCTCGTCAATCCTCAAGAATTTAACGATTCTGAATAATTGCGATTGATTTTATACGACATTTTTCTGGTTACACAACATCAGTACCTTTTCTTACATCAGTACCTTTTCTTATACTTCCTGAGAACTTCGCTGTTTACTTCAAAAGCTTTCTCGTCAATGTAACCTTTTCCCTTAGCCCATTCAAAGAATTTTTCAATGACTTTCGCGGCTGTACCTATAAACTTCTTGCCTCCTCCCACCTCAACTACATAATCGTCGAGGAATTCCTTAATTCCTGATGGAGTGAGATGCTCAGGGCTGAAAATATCGCAGTAACTCTTGTTCTCGTGTTCGGGCCGGGCATTATAAAGTTCCCTGTCTTCTTCAGAAAAAGAATCTTCTGCACTAAATTCAAGGAATTCCTCGTAAAGAAGGATCACATCTTCAAGATCCAAGAAGGCATCCGGTTTCAAGTTGCCTTCCTGTTCATTTAAGAACATCCGAAAAGCTTCATTTATCGTGGTCATAATATCCTGTAGCAGTAGTTGTAAATTACCTTTTTTGCTGCAAAAGATTTTATATTTTTCTCAAGGCCTTCTGTACAGGATTGGAGAAATAATTTTCAATAGCCAGCGTCCTGGAAGGTGCCCAGGAAGTATCAAACTCGTATATCCACATAAATAGTAAAACAAAAATAAAATTGAAGAAAAAAATAGAAAGGAAAGATCGAGGAGAAAAAAAGAAAAGAAAAAGAAGAAAAAAGGGAAAAGGGAAAAGAAAAAGAAGAAAAAAGGGAAAAGGGAAAAGGGAAAAGGGAAAAGAAAAAAAATATTTACATAGATTCAGGAGCTGCAATTCCAAGCGTGTCAAGCGAGTTTGCAAGCACAATCCTTGCGCAGTTCACAAGAGCCAGTCTTGAAGCCCTGACTTTTTCGTCCTCAGCAGCAATTACAGGGACAAAGCGGTAGAACTGGTTAAAAGCATCTGCGAGTTCGCGGGCGTAGATTGCAAGCACATGAGGTTTGAGTTCGCGCGCTGCAAGGTCGATTGTGCTATCAAAAGATGCCATCTTCTTGATAAGATCGATTTCAGTATCTTCAACAAGAAGAGAAGGATCGACTTCTGCGGAGGGGGTCCAGGCTGCTTCTTCTTTTGCTTTCTCGAGAATACTGCAGGCACGGGCATGGGAATACTGAATATAAGGAGCGCCCTGCTTCTCAAAGTCCAGAGCCTCTTTCCAGTTGAAAACCGTAGACTTTTCAGGGGAGACTCTTACTATATCGTATCTTACAGCACCAATTCCTACCATTTCCGCAACCTGCTTCTTGAACTCCTCAGATGTATCAGGACGGCGGGTTTCGACCTGTTCAAGGGCAGCTTTCGTAACCCTGTCAAAGAGCTCATCTGCACTTATGAACTGCCCGCGGCGGGTACTCATTGAACCTTCAGGGAGGGAGACAAACTCGAAAATAACTACCTCAGGTTCCTTGACCCCGATTGAGTTCAGCGTAGCCCTGAGCTGGCCTGAAATCAGCTTGTGGTCAGCTCCGAAAATATCGATTATGCGATCTGCCTGACCGGCTTTCCATTCATGGTAAGCAAGATCTCTGGTTGTGTAAAGAGAAGTGCCGTTTGAACGCTGGATAACAAGGGTTTTTTTAAACCCGTAATCCGAAAGATCTACCACAAGAGCTCCTTTGTCTATTTTTGTCCTTCCGGTCGCCTTGATCCGCTCAACAATATCATGTACTGTGCCGGATTTAAGAAAAGTTGATTCACTGACAAATTTATCATGAACAACGTTTAAACGAAGTAAGGTTTCCTTTATCCCGGAAATCGCCAGAGAAACTGCCTTGCTAAAACTGTCGATTGTCCTGGCATCCCCGGCTTCTACCTTTTCCATAAGAGCGTCGATTTCCTTTACATACTCCGGGTTTTTATCCAGCTCGACATTGGCTTTGATATACACATCAGCAATGGCAGAGTCGGATTTTCTGGAAAGGTCAAGCTCAAAGCGTTCGCATGCCCAGGAAACTACTGCAATCTGGCGGCCCATATCATTGACATAATACTGTACCTCCACATCGTATCCTGCTCGTCTGAGAATGCGGGCAAGAGTATCTCCGATAATAGAGTTTCGGATGTGACCTACATGCAGGGGACCATTCGGGTTTGCTGAGGTGTGTTCAAGTAAAATTTTGTCCTTTGGGGCTCCACAGCCAAATTTCTCTTTCTCTTCAAGGACTGTAGTAACCGTCTTATCCAGATAGCGCCTGCTTGCATGGAAGTTAATGTAAGGGCCAGAAGCACTTACTTCTCCTATGTACGAACCATCCGGAATCTCAACTGCAGAAACAATACGGGTTGCAAGTTCTTTCGGGTTTTGCTTGTACAGACTTGCCAGTCTGAAAGCGGCCCTGCTTGCGAGGTCAGCATAAGAAGAGGTTTCGAAATAAAGTTCGGAATCTTCAATTTCAAGTCCGGCCTTTTGGATAGCGTCTTTTAAGATTGATGTAGCCTGAGCTCTTAATTCCAGGAACAAGATAAATCACCTGTAAAAACTACGAAAACAATGTGATGGTCTTAAATTTACTAAGTTTAATTTACTAATTTTAATTCAATAGTTTTAATTTACTAATTTTAATTCAATAGTTTTAATTTACTAATTTTAATTCAATAGTTTTAATTTACTAATTTAGATTCAGTGATCTAAGGACGGTCTAATTAAAAAAGTATTGGGTAAAAAGTATTAAGATAGGAGTCAAAGTGAGATCAGACTCTAGATCAAACTCCAGTACTGTACCTGAGAATTGCAGCAATGCCTCCGAAAGCATTCATAAGTTGCGAGCCTTCATCAAAGTCTGTAGACACAAAAACGACCTTTGCATTGCTTCTGTCAGCAAGGGCTGAGAGCTCGTCAACAATATCGGTAACATCCGTGACTTCAAGGGAAGCTCCACAGTTTGGACAATTCCCGGCTGTAGGTGCAGATTCCCCGGGTTTCCAGCGCCGTGTCCACTTATTTTCATATCCGCAAACACTGCACTTTGTGGTTACCCTTTCTGCCCGCAGATCTTCGGAAAGCAGAAGCACATCCACTGCATTGATTTCAAGGTTTGCTCGTACCTGGGTTTCCCCATAGGCTACTTTACCCGAGTCGGAAATAAGTTCTTTGAAGAAGGCCCTGACAGCGTTCTTCTGCCCCATTAGCTCAAGATCCTGAAGCTTATCTGCGGCAGCATTCACAAGTTCCGAAAGCCCTGATTCATCAGTGTAAGCCGTATCAAAGAGCCCAAGGATCTTTCTCATAAGCTCGTGGTGCAGAAACTCCCCGGCGTAGAACTCTTCCTTCGTAGGAGAAGGGCCTCCTATCAGGATACCTTTAAGATCTTTAGGTTCAACAGCGAGGAAAATATCATCTGCGGCGTCTCCTATCCTCTTATAGAACTCATGGATAGCAATTAACCTGAGCTGCTGGAAACGATGAGAACTCTGACCACCTTTCCTCTGTTTACCCGGAACCGTTGAGGTAAGGTTGCGGAAAGCCTCGATTCGCTTGCCGACAAGAAGCCCTACTGTGGCTTCCCTGCGGTCAAGCACTAAAAGTCCAAAAGTGCCCTTATCCTTGAGCATATCCTCCAGAGGCTCAAGATAGAAAGAGGAGTCGCAATGATATTTATAGACAGTAATTGGTTCTGGAGGGACAATTACTTCGCTCTCCATGTTCGTCTTGTTAGCCCCGATATCTATGGCTCCTGTGAAATAAACGATTCCGTTTTCAGGAACCTTGTCAAGATATCTGAGCCTTGAAAGGAGAGATTCAATGGCCCCCTGGACATTAGTCCTGGTAAGTTTGGACTTGATATTTGCAGCCTGTCCATGCTCGTCTTTCAACTGGTTTGTAACATCAAAAATCTGCTTGTCAGCAGGGATATAAAGAGAAATCAGTTCAGTACTCCTTCCCTTTTTATCCCTCAGGCTCTCAAGCTTCTTTTTAAATTCGTACTTTTCGTGTGCAGATTGTTCAGTCATTTTAAATGTACCCCGTAAAGATAATAGTAAAATTTTGGTATTTTGGCAAATTTGAGGTGAATTCTTTATTGAGTTTGAGATTGTCTTTTCGATTGAATTTGAGATTGTCTTTTCGATTGAGATTGATAAATTTAAGGCAGATTAATCCGGACTATTAAATAAATTTGAGTTATGGAATTAGCTTAAACTGCTGAATTAACTTGAGCTATTAAGCGCGTCGAAATTTTCAATGAATTGGTTAGCCTTTTTGAAACTATCGAATTTGAAAACACATTTAAGAATTTCAATTTTATTATAAATGTGGTTTCTTGGTAATTTTTATCATCCAGTTTATCGTTCGTTTAGCTTTTCGGTTAGTTTAACAAGGGTGACAGAGGATTTGATAATGACAAATTACACAGCGAGTCCCATCTCACCGAAAGCTGAATGTAAAAACCGATCTGAACACAAGAAACTGAGAGTAAGAGTACGCTGCCAGAAAAACCGACACTTCAAATCCGGGAAAGACACTCAGAAATTCCGGAAAAAGCCAGCTCCTTTGCTGCGTAAACTTTTCCTGTTTCGTGCTCTGTTGATATCACTAGATGTGAGACATAATTTTACTCAAACTGTGTATAACTATAAAACTGGATAAATCCATGCTGGAATTATACCCCTAAATGAAACCTGAGTTTATATTTGTTTCTATCCCCACACATATATTATATATTTATGAATACATAAAAGTTTTTCTATGTATTCACATTTGATATACTGGTACTAAAGATAAAAAACTTGAATTTAATCAAGGCAGAAAACTTTTTGACAGGAAAGGTTCTCCCGTTAACAGGGATTTTTTTCTTGTTGACAAGAAACTTTTCCCTTTAACAGGAGATTTTTCCCTTTAACAAGAAATTTTTTCATTTAACAGGGGATTTTTTCCCTTTAACAGGAGATTTTTTTCCCATTGACAGGAGACTTTCTCCCGTCCTTTGATAACAGGACTACCCTGCTGATTTCAGATTCATCTGCGACTTCATATCCAAGATGTTTTGCAAGTTCCTGTGAGAACTCGAGGACCTCCTCATGTGTAGGCATTGCAGAGCGATCAAGCCTGAGTCGTGAGAAACCCAGATGCATATACGCTTTTATCTCCACAAAATCAGGGGAGGCTTTTTCCATTAGCCTGGCATAAGCCTCAGGTTTGAACAGGTTTTCACCTTTCACAAGGGTGGTTCGGATGACTGTCCTTGATTTTTTCTGCTTCATCAGGGACAAAGATTCATTAATCTTTTCCCAGAGGGCAGGCGACCTGGGCTGACAGACTTTCAGGTAAGTCTCAAGATCCGGAGCATCGAGACTCATATAAAGCTGGGAAGGAGAAACCTTTGCAAACATCTCGGGAACTGTACCGTTTGTGACAAGAAAAGTCGTAAAACCTCTTTTTTCGTACTCCTTGATAAGTTCAGGGAGATAAGGATAAAAGGTCGGTTCTCCAGATAAAGAGATTGCAACATTGTTAGGCTCGTTGCCCTCAAGCCATCGTTCCTTAAGTGCATTTGGAGAACCCCCAAAACCAGTGATTAACTTACGCTGGCAGGCAATACTTTCTTCCACGATCTTCTCAGGTGAATCCCATTCCTCAGGCGCCGGGACAGGAACCTCAGTCGGACGCCAGCAGAAAAGACAGCGCTGGTTGCACATAAGTGTTGGAGTCATCTGAAGGCAACGGTGAGACTGAACTCCGTAAAATTTCGATTTATAGCAGAAGCCCTGACCATTCATAGCATGCCTTAGCCAGAGACAAGTCTTAACAGCTGAGTGGCGGCCTGCTAGAGCATAACCCTGCTTTTTCAGGAGAGTTTTAAAATCAGGGATGTCAAAAGGAAGCGAAGCAGTATCTTCCTTCCTGTTTTTGTTCTGAGCTTCAGGAAAATTTTCCCCAGCATTTTCCTTGTTTTCTTCCAGCGGCATTTTCCGCATATTAAATCTTTGTGGTATATATAAGGATCGGAAAATAATTTTGGAGAAGGCTTCAGGGATTCAGTGAAAATCCGGGGATCCAGTGAAAATTAAGTGATCAGTTAAAAGCAAGTGATCCAGTGAAAGTTTATAAAAGTTCAGTCAAAAGCAAGAATCTTTACGTCAAAATTCTCGAGATCCACAATCGGAACCCTAGCAGGGACAGGTACTAGATTTACACGCTTCTGGAACTCTGTTTGGCCCTGCCATGTTCCGGAATTGACCAGAAGGACGTTCTTATAGCGTTGGACTCCCAGGGTATGGACGTGGCCTGTATGAATGATATCGGGCACAGGATCGATTATAAAATAGTCTTTTTTCTCAGGGGATATGGAAACTCTACTCCCATAGGTCGGAGCAAGATGTCTGCGTTTCAACATCTCAAGGACTGCCCCCGCAGGTTCCTGATACGAGACTCCTGGAACAGTCGCCACAAGATCGTCAATCGACCTGCCGTGGTAGATAAGAAGGCGGACACCATCAAGTTCCAGAAAAGCAGGGTTACCAACAAAAACAATACTCTCAGGAAAATACGCCTGGATACTTTCCGGCAGAGCGGGTTGGGGTTCTGCCTGGCGAACAGCATCGTGATTGCCAGGACTTATGATTACACGAATACGCTCGGGAATTTCCCGGAAATATTCTGCAGCTTTTCTGTACTGTTCGTAGACATCCAGAATATCAAGTTCTAATTCCTGGTCAGGATAGATTCCTATCCCATCAACAATATCTCCTGCGACAACAAGATAACGAACACTGGCTGCAAGTTCCCGCATATCCTCTGAATCCGATTCCCCTTTCAAAAAATCCAGGAAATCCAGCCAGGCATCTTCCATAAACTGGGAGCTGCCCACGTGGACATCCGAAATCAATACAGCTTTCCCATGGGTTCCGGTTCTGCGCTGGACACTATTTGGGACATCGGGTTGTATTAGCTTTGTTGCCAGCATGAGGCTCCCATCATTGGTTATCGAACCAGTTACCCCTATGACTTCATCCAGGAGAATTTTTGATGCAAGTTCAAAAAGCTCTTTATCGGAGTTACGAATAAGGACTGAAAAAGAACCTGTTGGGTCCTCCAGAGAAAGGATTTTATGACCGTTAGTTGTGCTGCTGATATCCGAAACCATACCTATAATCGAGATTTCCTCAGAGCCTCCATCTCCTCCTCTGCGGAAGTTTCTTCTTTTTAAGCTTTCGATAGGGCGTGCGTTGATTCTGCCCCGGATAATCTCCGAAAGCCTACTGTATCTATCCCTGAAATACTGCACAAATTGCATATATTCCCCGACACAGGTGGAGTGCCCTGTTATATCCGAAACTACAGTCACAGGATTTTTGCCCGGGTAATGTTTGTACTCATCCCTGGAATCCAAAAATATCTCTCTCTCAGAAGAAGATGGTTCTGTCCTGAAACTCCTATTTGAAGGAAATGAGGAAAGAGAGTTATCCTGCCCGAAAAAAGAAGAGACTGACCTGTTTACATCCAGGGAGGAACGAGAAGAGAAAGTTTGAGGGGGTGCCTTCACCGAAGAAATGGAGTCTGAAACAAGATTGGAAGCCGAAGTTTCGTCAGATAAAATATTTTCTGATTGTATATCCAGAGTATCTGGAGTATTTGAAGCATCTGGAATATTTGAAGCATCTGGAGTATTTGAAGCATCTGGAGTATCTGGAGTATTTGAAGCATCTGGAGTATCTGGAGTATCTGGAGTATCTGGAGCTGGTTCATAAGCCTTATCCAGAACCATATCCTGAACTGAAGAATCAGGAACAGAGTCTTGAGATGATTTTATACTTGGGTCAGGAGCTGCAGTAATAGCATCGGGCTCTGAGGAAAGAACAGATTCTGAAAGAGGATCGGGCACTAAAAAGGAATCAGGTTTGGAAGATGGGTTGCCTGATCTGGAAGAAAGCATTGAAGCCCCGGAAAGAATTTTCCTTTCCTCTGTAGAAGAGGCATGTATTTTATCTAAAGGCGACTCACCTGCTGAAAAAGCGGCAAAGCCTTCAAGATCTATGTCTTCGACACCTATGACAATAACAGAGTCATTTACAGTTAAAAGGACATATTTAAGCAGGTCTTCGGAAGAGTCACTGGAATAAATAAGTTCCACGGCTTCAGGGCTGATTTGATACTCTTTTTCCATAACAACCCTTATAATATCCTTTCTTTCCATAATTGCAACCTGACCTTTCGAACTTACCTGAGCTCTTCCAAATCTTTCGTACCTGGTCTGGCACTATAATCGGTTTCACTCAAGACTTGCAGAGACCAGAGCAAAAGCCCTCTTAAAATATAAAAACTAATAAGATACTAAACTAATGTACTAAATTTAGGCTCCGTCACAGAATAAACCATGCAGACTTCCAATTGAACATTTTGATTTTCACTATCAAGACAGCCACTCAAAGTTACAATAAATTATAAGTTGCATAAGTTATTTTATTGCTGGTACTTAATTTGTTACCATAAAGAAGAATTTATGAAACTTTTGTACGCTCGATAGAGTACTTATAGTTATTAATTCCTATCTATTGTAGAATGAGTATTGGTTTCTATGTAAGGTAGGATGAATCTGTTCATCGTTTATTAGAAAACAATGAGGGAATTTGTTCATTGTTTATTAAAAAACAATAAGTGAATCTGCTCATCGTTTATTAAGAAACAATAAAAGTCTTAGAATAAGCAATAAAAAACATTGAAAAACAGATAAATCAATAGAAAAAATTGGCTAAAAAAAGTCAATTGAAAACTAATATAAAGTAAAAACAAGTCTTCAGTAACCTACTGAGAAAGCGCAATAAACCAATTTTTGACTAACTTATATAAGTCAGAAAAGTAGAATGTAGGGCTGAAATATTTTTGCAGCTGTATTATACTCTGAAAATCGTACTAAGTCCCTGGGTAATAATAAGTTTAGCCAAATAAGATTTAAGTTTAGCCAGATAGGATTTTGAGTAGGACAAAATCAGATGGAATATAACACAGCACCCTAGTGTCACGTCAACAGCAAGATGTCGTATAATATCGATTACAACTACGCAGAATCATTCAATCCTTAAGGATTTACGCGACACTAGCATCTATAAGGATAAAATCAAAAGAATAAAGGCTTAGCATGAGCGAAATTAATAAGGAAAAAAGAGCCCAGGAACAGGAAAACCCCTGGGTTTCCCTTGGAAAAGACTTGCTGTCTGTTGTAGCTGTCGTGATCATTTTCATGATTCTTTCCAAGCTGGCATTCGGACTCTGGACTCCTATGGTTGCGGTGGAGTCGGGGAGTATGGAACCGCATATGCAAATAGGAGATATTATCTTCATCAAAAGCATCGATAAATCAAATATTACAACGTACGAAGAAGGAAAAAATACAGGCTATAAGTCTTTTGGAAATTATGGAAATGTGATTCTTTATCGCCAGTATGGAGAGGAAGGAGTAACTCCGATAATTCATAGGGCTATGTATAGAGTGGAAGCTGGAGAGCCGATGTGGAAAGGCGGTCCACCTGCCCCTTATTCCGGTTATATTACTAAGGGAGACAATGCTATAACCAACAGTCACTATGACCAGGAAGGACAGATAAGTTATAATATGCCTGTAAAAGATGAATGGATTATAGGTACTGCGCAGTACAGGATTCCTTATCTGGGATATGTAAGACTGATTTTCTCATGAATCAGGTTTATATAACCCTCAACTTATCTTTTTAACCCCCTAAATCAGTTTTCTTAATTAACTGGTTCAGGTATCCTGTTTCTTATTGCTTGAAGCTTCAGGTTTTTAGCTTGTGTTTTTCTCTTATTATTATTCTCTTATTATTATATATTGCAATGATTATGTTTATAAATAATTATTCTATTTTTGTCAGAAAATTTCTCAAACTCCTAGTTACATGAGTTTTTGGGCTTCAGTGTATGAGAGAATTTTCAACTTACAGAAAATACCTGTGTCCCTTTTGAATCGTAAATATACAATGTTTTTCATAAATGATGATTAGCAGATTTAGACCTTCAACCTCGTGAGCATCAGGTCTCTATAAAATTATTTAAGATCAGTAACATCTAAAAAAGAGTCCCAAAACAGATAAATAAAAGAAAATAATGAAAAAAAATGAGAAAAAATTAAAAAACATTCGGAAAAATGAAACTTAATAAATTAAAAATCGGGAAGATCGAAACACCTGGAAACCTTCTTCTTGCGCCTATGGCAGATGTGACAAATCTGGCTTTCAGGCTACTCTGCAGGCAGAATGGAGCTGACCTTACATATACTGAGATGATCAGCGCAGATGCCCTGCTCAACGAAAACCGAAAATCGCTCCTCAAAGGATTATCTTCACCTGAAGACCGACCTTTTGGAGTTCAGCTTGTAGGAAGTTCACCTGAAAAACTGAGGGAAGCTGCGCTCTTAATTGAAGATGAGTACAGACCTGAACTAATCGACGTGAATATGGGCTGCCCTGCACAGCGCATTACTGGGACAGGGTGCGGCTCGGCTCTTCTCAGTTCCAAGAAACTCGTATATGAAATTATCTCTGAGCTGACCGATGTGCTGAAGACCCCTGTGACTGCAAAGATCCGCATTCTGAAACGGGATGAAAGAACCCTTGAGATTGCACGCCTGGTAGAAGAGGCTGGGGCTTCTGCCCTGACTGTACATGGCAGAAGGGCAGAGCAAATGTACTCCGGAAGTTCAGACCTCACAGCAATAAGAGCCATTAAACAGGAACTTTCCATTCCAGTAATTGCAAACGGTGATATAAGGGATGAGGAGTCTGCCGAAGTTGCCCTTGATTTTACAGGCTGTGACGGACTTATGATCGGACGCGCAGCAATGGGAAATCCCTTTATCTTCAAAAGGATAAGGCATTACCTGGAAACCGGGGAAAAGCTGGAATTTGACAGGCAAGTTAGGCAATTGGAGGACTTTGAGAATTATATCGCCTTACTTGAAGAATACGACCTCCACACATCTACAAATCTAAGAATGCATGCTCACTGGTTTACAAAAGGGTTGCGCGGCTCGCGGCAGATTAGGGAAAAGATTAATAATCTGAAAGATGGAAAGGCGATAATTGAATTAATAAAGGATTTCCATAGGGAGAATTATTAAAATACTACACATTTTTTAAAAGATATTTGTTTACGGTTATTATGCAATAAAAACATGAATCGGCGACAGGTTAACCTGAAAATAACAAATATAATACATTTAAAAGAATAAATATTGATTAGAAATATATATAAAGAATATATATCAATTCACCGAAAACCTAATAACATTCTACACTATTATCCATGAACTATCAGGCATAAAACAGTGTGAATCCAGAATTGAAAATAAATCTTTCAATATTAAATATAATAGTGATGTGAGACAGATCCAGGTTAACAATTTACTATCCAGGTTTTTGGATCCCTGACATGGATGTACATGTCACACTTATTATATTAGAGTAGTGCCTGACCAAGTAATAAATTCTGATTGTATCTGAGGAAGTAAATAAATTGGATAACATCAGGTTAATTCGTTTATTATTCGATTAATAGCAGTGTGCCAGACAGCTATTAAAACTTGCCAAACAGACTGCCGAGAACAGCAAGAATACAGAAAAATTTGAAAAACATTTGAAAAATAATAGATAAAATCTCATTAAAAAGGAGAATCCAGATGAAGGAAATCAGAATACACGGTCGAGGAGGCCAGGGTTCTGTTACCGCGGCTGAAATGCTTTCCGTTGCAGCTTTTGAAGATGGAAAGTTCAGCCAGGCCTTCCCCGCTTTTGGGGTAGAGCGTAGAGGTGCCCCAGTTCAGGCATTCACAAGGATTAACAATAATCCTATCAGGCTCCGAAGTCAGGTCTACAACCCAGATTATGTTATTGTCCAGGATGCAACCCTGCTTGAAACTGTTGACATCGCAAGCGGGGTAAAGGATGACGGAATAATTATTGTTAACACCACCGAAAAACCGGAAAACCTGAAACTCAATACAAAAGCTAGGGTTATGACCGTGGACGCTACCAAGGTAGCAATGGACATTATAGGTGTTCCCATTGTAAATACTGTTCTCCTCGGAGCTTTTGCGGGTGCAACCGGAGAAATCAATGTTGAATCAATTCAGCATGCAATAAGGGCTCGTTTTTCAGGAAAGGTAGGAGAAAAGAATGCAAATGCAATTCAGAAGGCCTACAATCTTATCAGGGGGGAAGAAGCGTGAGTAATGGAGAAGAAGAATGTTTAAATATTTCACGCTGCAGAGTCTGTAAACCTGGTTCTACCCTTATAAACAAAACTGGCGGCTGGAGAAACTTCCGCCCTGTTTATATTTACGAAAAATGTACCAAATGCGGAATCTGCCATATTGTCTGCCCTGATATGTCTGTCAAACCCAGAGAAGACGGCTTTTTTGAATATGATTATGACTACTGCAAAGGTTGCGGCATCTGTGCAAATGAGTGTCCTGCAGATGCAATTGAAATGATTCTGGAGGAGAAATAATGATTGACCCGGCTTATAGAAAAAAAATGGTCGTCGTGGAAGGTTCCTATGCTGTAGCCCATTCCGCAAAAGTCTGCCGTCCAAATGTAATTTCAGCCTATCCTATTACTCCTCAGACCCATATTGTTGAACATTTATCCCAGTTTATGGCAGACGGAGAAATCCCTAACTGTGAGTATGTTAATGTGGAAGCCGAGTTCTCGGCAATTTCTACCTTAATAGGAGCATCAGCCGTAGGTGCAAGAACCTATTCAGCCACAACTTCCCAGGGACTTCTGCTCATGCATGAGGCACTTTTTAACACTTCAGGTATGAGGCTTCCTGTTGTAATGACAGTGGCAAATAGAGCAGTTAGCGCTCCAATTAACATATGGAACGATCATCAAGATGCTATTGCACAGAGAGATACAGGCTGGATGCAGCTCTATGTAGAGGATGTTCAGGAAGCGTGTGATACCCTGCCTCAGCTCTACAAGATCGCAGAGGATAATGAGATCATGGTTCCGGGTATGGTCTGCATGGACGGCTTTATCCTGTCTCATGTTTATGAGCCTGTTGTCCTGCTTGAACAGGACCTAACTGACGATTTCCTTCCTCCTTTCCAGCCTAAAGATATTCTTGATCCTGAAGACCCCAAGACTTTCGGAGCCTTTGCATCTCCGGACACATATGAAGAGTTCAGATATCTTCACGAACAGGCAATGCAGAAAGCCCTTCCAAAGATCGAAGCCGTTGCAAAGGAATTTGAGGAAGTATATGGTAGATACCACGGAGGACTTATTGACGGTTATATGCTTGATGATGCTGAAATAATTATCATGGCTATGGGCTCTATTCTCGGCACTATCAAAGATGTTGTTGATAAGTATAGAGCAAAAGGAGAAAAGATCGGCGTCTTAAAGGTCAGGTCCTTCAGGCCTTTCCCGAAGGAACAGATTTGCAAGGCTGTTAAGAATGCCCACGCAGTTGTCGTACTTGATAAGAATATTTCCATAGGGACGAACGAAGGAGCACTCTTTACAGAAACCAAATCCTGCCTCTACAACAGTAAAGTCCGTGTACCTGTGATTGGCTATACTGTAGGGCACGGAGGCCGTGACATTCCTGTGGAAAGTATTGCAAAGGTCATAGAAGAAACCAAGAAAGTTGCAAAGTCAGGAATAACGGTTGAAAGCCAATTCCTGGACCTTAAGGAGGAATTGCTATGAGTAAAACTGCACCGAAAACATATATCACGTCCGGGCACAGCGGCTGTGCAGGTTGCTGTGATGCCTTTGCTGCAAAATTCACACTTATGGGCGCAGGCCCAAATACAATTGTAATTAACCCGACGGGCTGCCTTGAGGTTATGTCAACACCTTTCCCATATTCTTCCTGGCAGGTCCCGTGGATCCATTCTCTCTTTGAAAACGCAGGTGCAGTGGCTTCAGGTGTAGAAGCTGCCTTGAAGGCCCTTGGCAAAAAGGATGACATCAAGGTTGTATCAATCGGGGGAGACGGTTCTACTATGGATATAGGCCTCGGTGCCCTTTCGGGCGCATTCGAGAGAGGGCACGACTTCACCTATGTGTGCATGGACAACGAAGCGTATATGAACACTGGAGTCCAGCGCAGCAGTGGAACACCTTTTGATGCAAGTACTACAACCACTCCAGCCGGAAAAGTTTCCTTTGGAAACCCGCGCCCTAAGAAGAACATGCCTGCTATCATGGCAGCTCATGGCTCTCCTTATGTAGCCACGACTTCCATAGGTTTCCCAAGAGACATGATACGAAAGGTCAAGAAGGCAACTGAAATCGTGGGACCTACTTACATCCATGCCCAGGCTCCTTGTCCAACAGGCTGGGGTTTTGATACATCCAAGACCCTGGAAATCGCCAAACTTGCAGTCGAAACCTGCCTCTGGCCCATGTATGAAATGGAAAATGGGGAAATTACTCAGGTAAGAAAAGTTAAGAATCCCAGACCAGTCGAGGAATACCTGAGGACCCAGAAAAGGTTCAAACATCTCTTCACCATGAAAGGCGGCGAGGAAGAAATAAAGAAAATCCAGGCTATTGCAGACTGGAACATAGAGCACTTCGGACTTCAGTAAAAACTGAAGTTCTACTTTTTAATTTTAGGTTTTAATGTTACTTTTTCTCTTTTGATCCATTTTTTGCTTTTTTGATATTGTGAATATTTGATATACTGACTTTTGTCCACTTATTAAAAAATAAGAATATATCGATATATTTAAAATTCTTAGGTTTTAAATGACAAATAAGATCAAGAATAATATTAAAAACAGTTTTTTCTGAGAAGGTTTCTAAAAATGACTAATTCGAGTTTTCTGATACAAAATATAACTGACTCTGGTTCTCAATTAGTCTCAATTTATTCAAATCTATCTGTTGAAGCAAAACTTGGAATCTTGGTTCCTTTACTCTTAGCAATGATAAGTGCCTCACACACACTTTATAAAAACTATCGGGAAAGACAGAAAAAGCTAAGGAGTCTATTTAACCTCACATGGAAAAATTCAACTTCAATAGGGAAAGAAGAAGTTCTGGGAAACAGACCTTTTAACGAATATTATTTTTTAAGACCTGAAGACGAAAAGGTTTGGAATTGCCTGGATAATGAAAAAAGTGTACTGATAGTAGGTCCACCTCTTGCTGGAAAAACCAGAATGATTTACGAATCTTTGATAAAATCAAAAAAGCATGATCTTATAATTCCAAGATCCACCGATATAGAGATAGAATCTTTTATTTTGCCCAGGCAAATGAAATTCTGGAAACCCAAATTGATGTTTATCGATGACTTACATCGTTTCGTAGAACAGCAAAATTTTGAATATTTGTTTGAAGTCTGTCGGAAAAACAAAATTAACCTTATAGCAACATGCCGTTCCGAAGTAGAATACAACAAAACAAAGAAAAGGATGCTGGACAAAAATCTAGATTTAGAAACCGGGATTTTCGATCAAATTATTGAAGTAAACGAAATTTCGGAACAGCAGGGAAAAGAAATAGCAGAAAATGTTGATCGACATTGGAATGAAATCAGATTCAATAAGACTGTAGGCTCAATTTTCATGCCTTTAGCTGAAATGGATAGAAGATTTAAAGAGTGTACTTCTGAAGAAAAATCTGTTTTAAAAGCTGTCAAAAAGCTTTACATCTGCGGTGTTTATAACGAAGACCAAATTTTTCAACTTGATAAAATACAGAAAGTTTCTGAGAACGAAGGTATAAAGAAAGAAAAATATCAGTGGGAAGAACTTATCGAAAAATTATGTGAAAAAGAGTTTACGAAAATAAAAGAAAAAGATATAGATAGAATCTGGGCAGAAGAAGCCTATCTTGAAGATATTGTGGAATTAAATCACTCTGGACTTTCTGTTTTTGAAGAATTGCTATCGATTTTTGCAGAAACTCCAGACGAATTATTCAAAATAGGAAACCGAGCATATGAAATTGGCTCTGTAAAACTACAGAAAGCAAGCTACATGAAAGTCGCGATCAAAGCATATCGAGAAGCTCTGAAAATCAGAACTGTGGAACAGTTTCCAATAAAATATGCTATGACCCAGAACAATATCGGAAATGCACACAGTACACTGGCAGAAGTAGAAGAAAAGGCACTAAGCTACAAGAAGGCAATAGAAGCA
>NZ_LZPK01000197.1:0-22830 GCF_001729375.1 Methanosarcina sp. A14
TTCATATTTCATTTTTTCATTTTCTACATTTTTTCATGTTCTTCATTTCTGTCATATTCTTCATATGCACTGTTATGTTTCCGGTAATGTGTCCAGTCATTGGCATATTCCCCATATTTCCGGTCATATTCTGCATTGTGGTTATATGACCCCCGGTTATGTTTCCGGTTATGATTCCAATCATTGGCATATTTCTCATATTTCCGGTCATATTTTGCATTCCAGTCATTCCAGTCATGTTGCAAATCATGGTTCCAGTTATACTTCCGGTTACGTTACCCATATTATTGGTCATTATATTCTCAGTAATATTTCCTGTCATACTTCCAGTCATACACCAGTCTACGCTTGCGTTAATCCAAGAGAAAAAGCTAAGCATAGGACTAGCAGAGGAATTCTCAATATCACCTTCATCCTTTACCCCCATAAACAAATTAGATCATTTGAATCTGATGTATAAAATTAGTCTAGTTGAATATCAATAATTATATATTAATAATTAAATAACTATTGGCCATTTATAAATAATTAATTTCTATCAATTACCAAACCTAGTTGATTTTAAGGCATAAAGACGATTAAAATTCAGATGCTTTGAAATATGCGCTATCTGACAAAAACGAACAATTTGGTAGTTTAAGCTAGAAATCAGCTTATGGCTATATAGCCAGAAAAAATAGAGCTGTCTGGCAGGCCACATATACGAGGCACAACGTTATTATAAAGAGACCAATATAATAATTTATAGATTTAAACTCAAAGCAAAATACTAGTAGCAAAATACTAGTAGCAAAATACTAGTAGCACAGCACTAAGAAATCCTTCAGGTTTCTGCGGTTCATGTCTAAATTTAAACTCGGAGGGCATAGTTTATCGACGTTCTGAGCCTTGCTCATTTCCTGAAGATCTCAGATTCATTTCTTAACGTACCAGATGTATCACTCCTTTAACCTTGACTTTCTCACGTGGAAAGTTCGATGAGTCCTGAGTTCAGGACTGTTATAAATATTGTTTCAGGAATACCAGGTTTTGTGAATTTTAGATCGATCAAAATTTTTTATATTTTAAGCGAAAACGATAGCTGCGCACTGGGATTAAATAAAGGGGGTTAACGTACTTTATGTATAGGGCCTATAGGAAACTACTTTAGAATAATCACACAGATGGTGCCTTAAATGCGGTACAGCCTGAAGAACACCGAATCGAAAACGAGGCATACCATTGACAAAAGTCGTAGAGATATCTCCAACCACGAGACATGAAGGTCACTCTAAGCTCACCCTTAAGGTGAATAATGAGGGTATTGTCGAGCGGGGAGACTGGCTCTCCATCACCCCGGTCAGGGGTATTGAAAAGCTCGCCATAGGTAAGACAATGGATCAGGTTCCGAAGATCGCCTCTCGGGTCTGTGGTATCTGTCCCATTGCCCACACCCTGGCAGGCATCGAGGCCATGGAGGCTTCGATTGGCTGCGAGATCCCCACGGATGCAAAGCTCCTGCGGGTCATTCTTCATGCAGCAAACCGCCTCCACAGCCATGCCCTGCACAATATCCTGATCCTCCCGGACTTTTACATCCCGGGTACGGAGACAAAGATCAACCCGTTTTCTAAGGAGCAGCCTTTAAGGAGCGTTGCGGTGAGGATCTTCCGCATCCGTGAGATTGCACAGACCATTGGAGCCGTTGCAGGGGGCGAGGCTATCCACCCTTCAAACCCGAGGGTTGGCGGAATGTACCGCAATGTGAGTCTCCGGGCAAAGCAGAAGATGGCCGACTTGGCGAAAGAATGTCTTGTCCTTGTTCACGAGCAGATGGAATTCATGCTTGAGGTTATCAGGAACATGCAGAACCGGGAGTTTGTTGAGGTCGCAGGCAAGCAGATCCCGCTCTCCAAGACTCTCGGATACCACAACCAGGGGGTCATGGCCACAGCTCCAATGTACGGATCATCCAGTCTGGACGAGAAGCCCATGTGGGATTTCACTCGTTGGAAGGAGACTCGACCATGGGACTGGTACATGGGTGAGGAAACCATTGATCTTGAAGATCCGAGCTATCCGATTGGCGGCACCACGAAGGTTGGCACCAGAGTCAATCCTCGAATGGAGGCCTGCAACACTGTTCCGACCTACGACGGTCAGCCTGTTGAGGTCGGCCCGAGGGCAAGGCTCGCTACCTTCAAGCACTTTACCGAGAAAGGCACCTTCGCCCAGCACATCGCCAGGCAGATGGAGTACACCGACTGCTGCTACACCATCCTCAACTGCCTTGACAACCTGAATACTTCGGGCAAGGTCCTTGCTGACAACATCCCCCTGGGAAACGGGTTCATGGGCTGGGCAGCGAACGAAGCGCCACGCGGGACCGATGTCCACATCGCGCGGGTGAAGGATGGAAAGGTGCTGCGGTACGAGATGCTTGTACCCACCACCTGGAACTTCCCTACCTGCAGCCGCGCTTTGACTGGAGCACCCTGGCAGATCGCCGAGATGGTTATCCGTGCCTATGACCCGTGCGTCTCTTGTGCAACTCATATGATAGTGATTAATGAGGAGAATAGAGTAGTTGCCCAGAAGCTCATGCAGTGGTAAAGAGAATGGAAACTTGCGGATTTTGGGGGAAACTTGCGGATTTGGGAACCCGCAAGCTCAGGTGGCTCACCGTTAAAGAGCTTTTCGCGGGGAGTTACAGGACTGTTCACTCCTGGATCTGACCGAGCCGATCCAGTATATTAAGGACGATATCTGGATCCGGGTCCTTGCATACCAGCAAAAATACATTTCTGCTCTCGAGATGTGGTCACCTCAAGATGGTCATACGGATTACGGACGAAGTACAGAGAGCCATTTCAGACACTGTATCCGAGACGCTGAAATTCGAGATACTGAAATCCGAGATTCTGAAATTCGGGATACTGAAATCCAAGATCCTGAAATTCGAGATACTGAAGGGGATCTGGATAAATTATGGAACTGCTTGAAAAGGTGGAAGCTATAAAGGAGGCGAAATCAGTGGCAAATAAGATCAAGCTCGGGCATGTACATTTGAGCGGCTGTACCGGCTGCCTTGTGTCCGTGGCCGATAACTATCAGGGCTTTCTCAAAATCCTGGATGACTATGCCGACCTCGTATACTGCCTCACTCTTGCTGACGTTCGGCATATCCCGGAGATGGACGTGGCACTCGTCGAGGGATCGGTCTGCATACAGGACCGTGAATCGGTAGAGGATATAAAGGAGACACGGAAGAAGTCCAGAATCGTGGTGGCCCTCGGCTCCTGCGCGAGCTATGGTAATATCACCAGGTTCTGCCGCGGAGGACAGCATAATCAGCCACAGCACGAGTCTTACCTCCCAATAGGAGATCTAATTGACGTGGATGTTTACATTCCAGGATGTCCCCCGAGCCCGGAGCTTATAAGGAACGTTGCTATCATGGCGTATCTGCTCCTTGAAGGGAACGAGGAACAGAAAGCCCTTGCGGGCAGGTACTTAAAGCCTCTTATGGACCTTGCGAAGCGCGGCACGACCAGATGTTTCTGCGATCTGATGAACGACGTGATTAACCAGGGCCTTTGCATAGGTTGTGGCATTTGCGCTGCATCCTGTCCAGTGCGGGCGATCGCGCACGAGTTCGGGAAGCCGCAGGGTGACCTTAACCTCTGCATCAAGTGCGGCTCCTGCTATGGTGCCTGTCCAAGGTCGTTCTTCAACCCTGATGTGATTTCTGAATTCGAGAGCATCAACGAGATAATTGCTGGAGCGCTTAAGGAAGGTGAGAAGGATGATTGAAGATCCGTATCTCGGCAAATACGTGACATGCGTTTCGGCACGGAGCACGGATAAGGAGATTCTCAAGAAAGCACAGGACGGCGGCATAGCCACCGCCCTCATGGTTTATGCACTCGAGCAGGGGATCATCGATGGGGCTATTGTAGCAGGCAAGGGTGATCTGCCATGGAAGCCGAGGCCGTTTGTTGCGATGAGCCGTGAGGATATCCTCAAGGCACAGAGGGCGAAGTACAACATCAGCCCCCAGGTTTCCTGGCTCAAGGAGGCAACTCGGTCTTTTGGCCTTGACAAAGTAGGGGTCACCGGCGTCTGCTGCCAGATGCAGGCGGTCAGGAAGGCTCAGCTCTATCCCATCAACATGAGGGATGTCCCCGGCAAGGTTGCCTTCGCAGTAGGGCTCTTCTGCATGGTGAACTTCCCATACGATTCCATACAGGCCCTTGTTGAAGACCACGCAAACAAGAGCTTCAGCTCCGTGAAGAAGATGGAGTTTGGGAAGGGAAAGTTCTTTGTCCACACCGAGCGCGGAAACGTCTCCACTGTGCCTCTTAAAGAGACTCATAAGTACGAGCAGTCAGGTTGCCACGTCTGCCTCGATTACGTTTCCAATCTTGCTGACATATCGACCGGCTCGGTCGGAAGTCCAGACGGTTGGTCCACAGTCTTCATCCGCACAAAGGTAGGGAACGAGATCTGGTCTAAAGCAGTCGCTGAGGGCTTGTTCGAGACAAAGCCTATCGAAGAAGTCAAACCCGGTCTTGGGCTCGTCATGAAGCTCGCGAAGGAGAAAATCGACAAGAATAGGAAGACGCTCGAGGAGCGCAGAAATTTTGGGGTTAATAAGGCGTTAAGGGATCCTTACGCCTGAATTTTTCTTATTTTCATCAACTAATTGCACTGAAGGATAATCAAGGAGCTATATAGTCTGCGGGGCAAGGGTAAAATCTCAGTAATATTAGTAATTGAGACATAATCAAAAGAGAAAGTAAAAATGAATACTTTTTTAGATTTTAAATGCTTTTGTCCAACAAGATTTATTATATGGAGATCTGTAATTAGAACTTACTGAAATTTTACATAATACGACAACTGCATACTCAAATGGGATAAGTATGCTGGGAGAACAAAGCTTTGAATATGACTTTTCAAACGACGAACGTTCTGAGACTATAGAATTTCCTTTTCCAATGTTCATGAGTGAACTGAACCTCAGATGGAATGGAAATAGTAGTTAGGTGGACAGTTCAAATGAGGAAATAATAATCAACATAAAAAATAAGAAGTGTAGGGGCTTAATAGAAAGATTAGTACCTTTATTAAAAAAGACAGAAATGGATATCATTTTAGTAATTCTCTAAATAAAATTAATAAATTCTATGAATGAGATACGTTTCAAGCTTGTCCAAAAGATTTCCCACTATTTATATTCTAATGAGAAATTTAGTAAAATTTATGAAAAAGAAATTGATTGAAGAATATGAATTTTTTAGCCACCGTCGAACCTATAAAATATCCACCCCTGTGACTTGGCGGTGTCTTCTGTTTCCTTATCCAAGGAACTGAATTTAATATTTAATGTTATTCCAATTTGCTTTCACTCGAGTTTTTAATCCACATCCGGTTCCATGCATGAAATCATCTAATCTGAAATTATATAAAATACAAAAGGCTTCAACGAATTCTTTTTCAGTTTGCCAAGGCCATTTTTTATATAGGAGATGATCTGGATTCTGCCAAGGCCATAACCTACATCGAGGATCAGCAGGTCTTTCAGTGATTAAAATGTGGTTGCCAATTGCTTTTCTTCTATGCAAGACTTTTTCACAGATTCTACCAGAATAAATCCTTCTTGTAATATGTTCACAAGCTCGCATATCTTGGCCGCAAATATTGCATGTAATCTTTTCAACTAAAACACCTGGACTTAGGTATAAACCATGTCCATATTCTTTATCTATATCTTGGCATAGTGATCTAATGTCATCAAATATCCAATCTAGATTCTCTATATTAATATATGAGTTCATAAATGAAGAAGTGTATTCTAAGCGCTCTTTACAGTCCCAAATTTCAAACCATATTTGATCCACTAATTCAGGAAATCTTATCCAATCTAAAGATATTGTCATTTGCTTTAAATTAGCAAAATTTTGTATGCCACGAAAAAAGATACCACATAATAGTACATCGTTTATATCTTCAAATTCACCTGTATTTTCTTCATAAAGAATACTTTGACACATTTCAACGAAATATCGTGCTTTTGATATTGCTTTTGCCAGTTCATTAGATTTAATGTATGATACACATTGCGAATAAGTGGATATTGCGGCTCCATTTAAAGTATATTTAACCATAAATTACTCCCATCTTTTTGATTCTTCTTCCAAGCGCTCTTTCAAAGTTTTAACATCACATTCATATTTAATTTTTTTACCTTTCTCGAATCGAATATCAACATGGATAGTCTTTTCTTGGAATGCATATTTTTGAATTATTTTTTTTTCTGAATCTCTGTCATTTACTTTTCCTTTAAGCCAGTCATATATAGCACAAGCTAAAATTGGAACTACAAAATTATCCCGAACCCATATTAATCCAAGATATATGTCACATGACTTTCGCTCATACGTCTCGGAATCAATACCTAAATCATAAGAATTAGCACATTTAATTCCACTTTGTTTGAGTATCTTACTTAAATCAGATGTATAATCGGCATCATATAGATTCTCTTTTGAATCACTTTCAAAATTTTCAGGGAGACATAATATTTGATAATCCTTACATTTTAGTAGATCTATTCCTCTGTTTAATAGTATTTCTTCTTCAGAAAGATTTTCGACACACATCTATATCACCTAAATAATCATTTAAATGTTGCAATCAAGGTTCTACTATAAAATCTATATGATGAAGTATCTAAATATTGCTTGATTTCTTATAACAGGCAACTCTCATTACATAAAAATTTGTATTATGATATAGGCAACAATAAACAAAATAAGCACAATAACACTATATAGTTCCAGATCTGATCCAAGCACAGTTTTGAAATAAGCAAAATAAAGAAACAAACAAATTAGAGAGAATGCAATTCTGAACATTGCGAATGCATAGAAATATTTCTGCTTTCTAAGTGCAGAATATAAATTAACATTGCTTTGTTGAAGCATATTTCCACTTTTAAAAATGATTGAATAACCATTTAGTGATATCACCAAGATAAATCGAAATCTAGTGAAAAAGTAAAAATGAGTACAATCAAAATAATTATTATATGTTTAAACTATATATTTGTTTATCTTTCAAAAACTCAAATTTGTATTTTGTAATAAAAATTTCCATAAACCCTAATCTTTCCTTTGTATAGAGATAGTATATGTTAGAACAGTCATCAGTTTTGATATTAACTCTTCTACCCATCGGAGAAAACTGATATCACGATAGATCTGAAAAATTTGGTGAATAAAAACACAGTCAAGTGAACAGATTTAAACAGAGAACAAAGGTCGATTTGTTTGATGGTAAGTGTTTTGGGTAACAACCTATAGACTATCGTCGCTTATACAAGCTGTAATTCAATATTTTCAAGTGAAGATTGCCAGCAAGGTCAGAACAAATACTCAAAATAGGGAGTTCAGAGTAACGATGAGTTCTAAATTTTTTCATCGGATATAGTAAGTTAAAGTAGTATATTTTTCATAGAGTCAAGAGAAAAGAAAAAAGATAAGACATGTTTTTTAGCGACTTAAAAAATACAACTTCTTATGAATTTATATATTATCTAAAAACCTTAAATACCGCCCGATATCTGCTCCCTTCGTGAGCATGCGGGCAGGAGGAAGTTTTCAGATGAATTTAAAAAAGAAATTTGACAACTCTTTTGGCGTAAATAAGGTGCTTTGGAATCCTAAGCCTGAAACCCACTTTTTTAATCATCGAAATTGCTCGCTTTATCCACGCTGAATAAGGGGATGGGCATGTTCTTATCCCCAAGATGCTTTCACAGAAAGCGCATTGAAAACCGACACTGAGATAATCGGCTACATGTGTTTCACATCTTTTATATTGCTAACATTTAAACTTAATATTTAAAATCAGTGTGTATTTTAGAAATAGGTTATAATTTCGACATGAAAGCGACAATTTTTTATAATTTGAAAAGTTTGAAACCGATGAACATAATTTGGACATTTAATGGAACCTGGTGAAAATTGAATGATATCGTTTTTTGGTTCTAAATACACCATGTAGTTGCTTTTACCCCCTGACACGAAAGTGGAATAAATTCATATCTAAGTGAAAATCAATAACGGAAAATTATGAATATGAGAAAATTTACTGCGGAAAACAGGTGATAGCGGGTTAATGACTCATAGAATAAGTTTTTAATGCCGAATTTTAGTTTGAGAACCTCTTAGAGGTGAAGTAGATTATGGAAACAGAAAATGATGAAAATTTAACTAAGAAATTAAGTATAAAAAAGGTGCTATTCAATATTTTATTTGTTTCTTTTACAATTTTAGTATTAGGATTTGTTATAAATTACAAATATGCAGTGGGATATATATTTATTCTTGTTATTCATGAATTCGGTCATTATATTACAGCAAAATTTTTAAAAGTAAGTATTGCTTTTGGAGGATTTACTCCTGTTGGAGCATATATAATTCATGAAAATCCTAAAAATTGTAAAGAAAATGCACTTATTGCAATGGGAGGGCCGTTATTTGGAGGCTTACTTGGGCTCATTTACTACATAGTTTATTATGTTACAGGGGATAATATATTTTTAGTATTAACTTTTACTTCAATAATTCTAAATTTAGGAAATTTAATACCTGTAAGCCCTCTTGATGGCGGACAGATAGCTGAAGCAATCTCTCCTATTCTATGCTATATCGGATTTCCATTTTTAATATATTTGTTTACATTATCAAACAGATTAAAAAGTAAGATATTATTGCTTTTTATTATGGTAGCAGGTATTTATCAAACATATAATTTTACTATAAAATATAAAACTGATTCTTATTACAAGCTGGATAAACCTATTAAAATAAAATTTATAATTATATATGGCATGTTGATTTTATCTTTAGCAATCAGTGCAATATACCTTTATAATTCGTTTGATTTTAAAGATATATGTCATAGCATTGTTAGATTTAAATAATTATATACAAATTAAAAATTATAAAATGTCATAGCATTGTTAAATTTAAATAATTATATATAAATTAAAAATTATAAATGGGCAAGTCTGTATATAAGTTCTTCATTGCATTTCAACATAATATTAAAATATAGCCTATATTTGATAGCTATAACAAAAGGAAACGAATAATGATTATTTCCTTTCAAGAAATTCTATGAATAAATCTAAATTTTGCTCTTTCATTTGAATACAAAAATCATTATTTTTATCTATATTTTTGTACTGTTAGTACAAGGTATTTAAGTGACTATGCATTGTTGATTTTACCAATTTATACCACTGTGCATAATCTTGAATTCTGTTTACAGACATAGGGCACAATAGCAAAGTTAAACAAAATCCTGCTTCTGCACCCGGATAAATTACAAAAGGTACAAAAGGGAAATTTCTACATGCTTGCAGCTATCGTATATTCTGCATTTTGAGTTTATCAATAATGGGCACTATCCGACGATTGCTTTATAGCATCCTTAAAGCTCTGATTTTACCGCATTCGATTTTAAAATATTCGCACTTTCTTTATCTACATTTTTTAGGATTTTCTCAGACTCTTTTCTACGAAAATCAATAATATGAATTTTGCAGCAACTTGCATTACATGATTCCGGACAGTTATAATGTTTGAGCCTGTCCCAAAACCTATTTTATTCTAAATCATCATGAATTTACAGGATCATTTTAGTGATTAAGTATTCAATTGATTGCTCCAAATACGAGATTCAAAAATCAAATTTTGAGTTTTGGGATAGGCTCGATAGTTAATAAAAAGATATTTGATAATTCCTTCAGAGTTAATAAGGCGCTGCTGGATCTTTACACCTAAAACTCTCCTATTTTTCACCGTTGAAATTATTAGCGTTATATCCGTGTATGACAGACTAAACAAATGTCTTTGCAATAAAAGTTTAATTTCAAGACACCCTCTAAGCTGGTTTACGATAGCAGTTTATTACTAATATACTCAGAGTTATGAATAAATACGGAAAGATAGATTCCCATATAGATGCAATACTTGCACTTATAATAAAAAAAATAGGATTGGTAAACCAGAAATTATTACACCATGATTTGGTATAGGGATTGAAAAACCATGAACTATTATAAATATTGTACAAATTATATAAGAATAGCGGGATAAACAAAGCAAAATACAATTTTAAGTAACTCGATTTACTCATACAGTGTCTTTCTTTTCTTGTCATCCTACAGTATAAATATAAACCAAATAATACAAATAATGCTACAATGACAATGTAAACAACCGGTATCCCATATAATGTTACAACATGACTCGAAACTACTACTCCTTTTCCTACTACTTCTCCTGTGCCAGAGCCAATGATTGCACTTTCATTGTTCACATTTCTATATATGTTTTAAAAAGTTAAAAGATTTTTTATTTCACCCAGCACCCTTGGACTTGATAAACCTTATTTTATCTCCAGTGGAGAAATGAGATTTAGAAATCCGTAATCATCGTCTGTCTCTGATCCCTCTCCCTTATTCTTGAAACCCTCAGTTGAGCTGATAGCTATATAATATGTCTGCAGCAGTAACCATCTTATTGCCTGGTTGAGGAATTTGATCAGTCTTATTACATGCTCTCTTATTGAAGACAGTATGAACCGGAAAACAATAGAAATAATCAAAGAGGTGAAATAATCAAAGAGGCAAATAGTCAAACTAAACATCCAGTACTGCATTATAAGAGGTAATGGGGAATTATGATTATGGCAGTCAATGAGAAAGAAATGAGGATTAAGATAATCAAAGACGGACCGTATCGGGTTACAGGTGGAGTGCCGCTTTTAGAACAGGTAATTGTCACCGATGACGCCGGTCACACAAGAGAATTAATTGATATAAAGGAATACCCCCGGCGGGAATCCTATATTTTATGCCGCTGTGGCTCATCCGAAAACAAGCCCTTCTGTGATGGTACCCACCGCAAGATCGGTTTTGACGGTAGTGAAACAGCTAGCAGAAAGTCTTACCTGGAAAAAGCGGAAACGTTTGAAGGTCCTGATCTAAAACTCACCGATGCCTACGAGCTCTGCGATCATTCACGTTTCTGCCAGCGGGCTGGCGGAATAAGGAATCTCATGCAAAACTCAGACGACCCGGAAGCCAGAAAAACCGCAATAGAAGAAGCCATGATCTGCCCGTCGGGACGGCTGGTCCTGTGGGACAAGAAGACAGGCAAACCCTTTGAAAAAGAATTTGAACCATCTATTGTACTGGTTCACGACAAACAAAAAAATTGTGAAGGCCCCCTCTGGGTTCGAGGTGGGATCCCCATTGAATCTGCAGATGGCAGCCTGTACGAATCCCGAAACAGAGTAACCCTCTGCCGCTGCGGGAAGTCGGAAAACAAGCCCTACTGTGACGGCAGCCACTGGATGACCAGCCAGCAGAAGCTCGAGTTCAGGAAGAAGTGGGGCCTGAAATGATTGAGTTCTTTGATTGATTGAGTTCTTTGATTGATTGAGTTCTTTGATTGATTGAGTTCTTTGATTGATTGAGTTCTTTGGTTTATAGAGATTCTTAACTTGTGGAAATAGTAATCTCGCATAACAATCAGGCAATCCAAAAGCCAAAATGAAAACAATCAATGGGCGATTCCGCGATAAAAAATAGAGAATTCGAGGATAGCCTTCTTTATTTCAATATATCCTCGAACTCCTTTTGTCTCTACAGATGCTGTCAAAGTCTCGATGCTGTTAAAGTCTCATCAGTCTGCACAAGCTCAGAGGAATATTTTCATTTACCAGCAAGTGCATCAGTCTACTTTATGAGAAATATTTACAGGATAACCCCTTTCTGTCCTGAGTAAATAGCTCGCATACATCCAAAACGCTTGAATATTCTCATGAGCCAGGCCAAGATAGTTCCGAAGGATTTCCGACTCAGTTCTCATGAAACAGCAGGTTGGTAATAAACTATGCTGCATGGAGTTTACCTTTAATCCTTTGATAATAGGTTTGCCTGTAAGGACTGCGGAGTCAATAACGATATTTTCTCTCCAGTTCTTAGATCTCACCAATGCTTTTTTGATACACAAACTGAACGAATTGTGAATTTCCAAATTGCAGATTCTACTTTTCTTCTTTTTTGTCAGTGACCGCCCGATATCTGTTGCTTCGCAGCATGTGGGCGTGGAGGGAAGTTTTCAGATGAATTTATTAAAAAAGAAATTTGACAACTCTTTCAGAGTCAATAATCAGAGAAATCAGGAAACTTATTATATTATTTAGCAATAAAATTTTTGTTATCTACTGTTTTCTTTCAAATGTACTCTAAACCCATATTTGCTGTCAATAAGTTTGAGAGTGAAGCAATAGCCAGTTACTATTGGTTATAGTTTTACGTGAAGTATCAAGATAACTTCGAGCAAGAAAGCCTGCAAAGTTCCCCTTTTTAAGCTGCATCAAGGGTTTTTCAATTTTATTTTTCGGAACCTGATCTTCACAAACGTATTCGGGGAAGATTCCAGCAGACCGCCTGCAGGAAAAATATCTTAAAAATGAGTTGAACCTGAAGAGTAGTTAACTTTAAAAGTATATTCCAAAGTTAGGTGAATTTTAAAAAAGTGGAAAAAATAAAAGTGGAAAAGAAATAAGTGTTGATGCAAACTTAATTGCAGAAATAACACTTAGTATCTGCGGTTTTCTCTGGGCTTCCTGTGGTTAGGAAGGCATTCTCTACAATAAACCGGTCTTTCGGGGTCAGGTTTGAAAGGCACTTCGGTTTCAGCACCGCAATCAGAACAGGTTGTCTTGTACATTTCTCTAGGAGCGCCGAAATTGTTTCCTCTGAAGTTTCTGTCATTAAAAGCCATTTTTGTTTCACCTTTGTTTTAGTTTTTGTTAATTGTTTAAAATAAGATTGTATAGAACTTTTTGTTTAAAATCAAAAATTGGTTTTTAACAACAGATCATTATACATCTCTTTATTTTCAACATGCATACATTGTACTTACAATATATAAATATTTCTATATACAAAAAGCAAAATCTTTTCAATAAAATAATTTCTACACATGTCTTGCAGAGAAGGTGGCAGGCTCGCTCCTGCAAAAAAGCAAAATATGAATTTCAGGCATCTTTATCAGACACCTTTGTTTCAGTTACCTATCTATACTAGGCATCTTTACAATTTTTAGATTATTACTTAATGTAGCCTTTCCGTTCAAGCCACTCGACCTGTGGCCTTGTATATTTCCAGGTAACGTCGGCTTTGGAATCCTGAATTTCCCACGGGTTAGCGATAACAATATCGCCTTCACGAATCCACATTTTTTTATGTTTAGATCCCGGGATCCTACCCATTCGGACAACTCCGTCCATACACTGAAGTGTTACCCTTTTCGAACCGAGTAAACACGCAACAGTTGCCAGGACTTCGTTTCTATCCTTTCGGGGAATTCGTACCCTGGATACTTCAGGTGTATTTCCTGAGTTTGCTGGTTTTCTGGATCCTGATCTTCTTTTTCTAATAGTGCTTCTGTAATTAGCTAAGTTAATTCCTCCTTGATGGCCTTTGATTTATTATTTATAAGTCGAAAATTGATAAGTTGAGTTAAAAACTGATAAATTGAGAATTGAATGATCCGTACCTATTACTATTCTCTATGCTGTTTTTTTTGTTTCTACTTTTTCCTGCTGCGTTAGATGGAAATAAGTCTAGAAACAAAGAGAATAAACCAAAAAAAACAAAAAGAAAAAGATGAATCAGGCATTAATGTAGAATTTAATTACAAATTAATAACACCTGATGCAGATTATCTTTAGAATTTCCTGTGGTTAGGAAGACATTCTCTGCATACTGGCCTGCCTTCGGTGAGTTTGAATGGTACTTCGGTCTCAATACCGCAAGTCAGAACAGGTCACTTTTGTCATTTCTCTTGGTCCGCTGCTACCACGGAAACATCCAAAATTTCTCCTGGAGTTTCTGTCATTAAAAGCCGTTTTCCGTTCACCTTCGCTTTAGTAGATAATTGTTAATCTAAAAACAAGATTGTATAGCCCCTTAAATTAAAAACAAAAATTGGTTTTTAACAACAGATCATACGTTTCTTTATTTTCAACGCATATACTACATAGTCAAATTATATAAATGCACCTATAGAAAAGTAGATACATTCTTTCAAATGAGAGAAAACTTTACCACCAAGACTTGTAAAATATAAATAAGTGCCTGAAATTTTGATTCCGGTTGATTATTGATAAAACTAAACTGACCAGTCCTAAACTGACCAGTCCTGCAAAGTTTCCCTTTTACATCTGAAAAATCGTGGAGTTTTCGTTTTAATCAGAAAACAACTCTCTCAGCAAAAAAGAGCACTTTGAGCAAAAAAGCCCTTCAAAGGGCTCCTTCAAAATCTGCAAAAATCACTGGTTTTCAAATTTATCTTTTCTTAATAATCTTACTCGGGGAAAATTTCAGGAGACCGCCAATAGAAAAAATACATTTCAACGGAACTGGGATGGGTGAAAATGTTCTTTTCGAATTCTGCGATCCAGTTTTGTAAAGATAAATGAAAAAAGATCCTATTGGCAGGTTTCAATTAAATCAGAAACCCTCCGTAAGTAAAGAATCGCTTTATCTAAAGAATCGCTTTATCTAAAAAGCCTTGCAAAGTGCTCTTTCTCCAAACTTTCTTAAAATAGCGGGTTTTTAATTTCTCTTTAGATTCGGGCGTACCAATGGTATAAAAAATATATTTTAACTGAAATGAATCAAACATTAAATTCAAGCTTCCATCCTTAGTAATTATAAATACCACTACAGCAGAGTAATATGCGAGTTATTATAAAAAGCATTGAAAAATAATTATTTTGAAAGGTTGGGGTACTAATATGAAAGGATTTGCAATGCTTGAAATTGGAAAAGTAGGATGGATCGATGTTGAAAAACCTTCAGCAGGACCATATGATGCAATCGTGAGGCCTATTGCGGTCGCGCCGTGTACATCAGATGTTCATACGGTCTGGGAAGGTGCGCTTGGCGACCGCAAAAACATGATTTTAGGACACGAAGCTGTAGGTGTTATAGAAGAAATCGGGTCAGAAGTTAAAGACTTCAAGCCAGGCGATAAAGTAATTGTTCCTGCAATTACACCTGAATGGCGATCCATGGAGGCACAGGATGGAATACCTATGCATTCAAATGGAATGCTTTCTGGATGGAAGTTTTCAAATTTCAAAAGTGGAGTCTTTGCAGAATTTTTCCATGTAAATGATGCAGACATGAATTTAGCCCTACTTCCAAAAGGAATGCCACTTGAACAAGCTGTCATGCTATCAGACATGGCAACTACTGGAATACAGGGCGCAGAAATGGCAAAAATTAAAATGGGCTCTACAGTTGCAGTCATAGGGATTGGCCCTGTTGGTCTGATGGCAGTAGCAGGTGCAACTATTCTTGGTGCAGGAAGGCTCATTGCAGTAGGAAGTCGGAAAGTCTGTGTTGATCTTGCTCTAGAATACGGAGCATCTGAAATTGTTGATTACAGAAAAGGTGGACTTGTTGAACAGATTCTTGCAAAGACGAATGGAAAAGGTGTGGACTCTGTAATCATATCAGGAGGAAATGAAAATACAATTTCAGATGCAGTCAAAATTGTAAAACCCGGAGGCACGGTATCAAATGTCAACTACTACGGAACCGGAGACATACTTCCTATTCCACGTATTGAGTGGGGATCGGGTATGTCTCAAAAAGACATACGTGGTGGCCTGACCAACCGGAGGTCGTCTGAGGATGGAAAGAATGGCAGACCTCTGTACCTACGGAAGAATATATCCGGAAAAAATGGCCACTCATGTATTCAAAGGGTTCGACAAAATGGAAGAAGCTCTCATGCTCATGAAAGAAAAACCAAGAGATCTGATCAAACCTGTTGTTCTTCTGGATTAATAAGCAAGTCAACTACCCTTCCTAAACTCTTCGCAATGCTCGGAGTTTTGAGGAAGGGATATTCTCGCCTTATGGGATAAAGTAATTAGATAGGATAGGATAGAGTCATAAAAGCCCTGCAAAATACCCCCTCTAAAGCTGCAAAAGTTATGGATTTTTTAATTTCACTTTTCGTAACTTTATCTTGACAAACGTATTCGGGGGGTAACTTTATCTTGACAAACGTATTCGGGGGAGATTTTAGCAGGCCGTTGATGGGAGAAATATATTTCAAATGAATTGCTTATGGGTGAAGATTTTTCTATTTGTATTCGGCGGTCCGAGTTATTACAGCTTTTCTTGATCCATAAATAGACTGAAAAACATCTTTTAAATCAGAAAAATCCCTCCACATAGGAAAAGAATCACTTAATCTAAAGAATCCCTGGAAAAATGCCCCTTCTAAACCTGATAAAATTGCGGGTTTTTAGTTCTCGGGTTTTTAGTTTTCTGTCCTTAGTCTTTTTCTTAGAAACGTATCCAAAGAAATGGATTAAAGACAAAACATACAAAAACTCTCATGAGAAATTCAAATGATATTACAAAAGTTAAAGATCGGGTTCAAGATACTTTTTGCTGAAAAATAGTAAACAAAACGGTAAATTTCAAATCTGGCAAATGGATATATTCGATTTATTTAGCCAGATTTGACCAGTTACCTGCCGTCTTTTAGTTTTAATCCTTTTTATCATTCGAGCTGGATACTGATATATATTTAGATCTTTTTTCCGCATCCGTTCCGTTTTCATTTTTGACTATTAAGCTGACGGTATACACTCCAGCGTTATTGTATGTATGTACAGGATTTCTGTCTGCTGAGTATGCATTGTCTCCAAAATCCCATTTCCATTCTGTTGAATTTTCTGATAAATCTGTAAATTGTACCGAAAGAGGACAGCAGCCACTTGTAACATTGGCGCTGAAATTTGCAACAGGCATTCTCGATCCTTTTAATGAGATAGTGCACATATGAATATAGTTACCGTACTTGCCATTATTATACCACAATATTCTGTCCCTGTATATTACAGGACAATCCTGAAGTAATCTACTGGTAGTGATCTGAATTTCTTTCTGAATGGAAAGATTATACATGAAGATATCAAGGTTTCCATTTCGTTGATCCTGCCAGACTATCCTGTCACCGTAGATATCGGGACGCTGCTGACTTAAATTATCAGGAGTTATCTTGATTTCCGTGGAATCAGAGATGTTATACACATAGATCTGCCTTTTTTCATAGCCATCATCCTCCCACACTATCCTATCATCATAGATAGCAACAGGAAATCCTGCTGACCCGCTGGTAGTAATCGGAGTTTTTTTGGAAGTAGAGAGATCGTACATGTAAATATTGGAGAATCCATTGCTATAGGATACACTGGTATAGTTCAGCCACACTATCCTGTCACCATAGATATCAAGCCCCACAACTGATGTATCATTAATAATTTTACTTTCTTTGGAAGTAGAGAGGTTGTACATGTAAATATCGGGCACTCCTTCTTCATCACGATTATCTGCCCATACTATCCTATCCTCATAAATAGCAGGATGGGATGTGCTTCCGCCGGAGGTAATTTGAGTTTCCTTAGAAGTGGAGACATTATACATGTAAATATCGGATTGACCATTGAGAGATTCATACCAGACAATCCTGTCCTTGTAAATATCAAGTCCGTACACTGATCCGTTAGTAGTGTGTATCCGAGTCTCCTTTTTAGTTGAAATATTGTACAGACAGATGTCATACTTATCATTTCCACTGTAATCTCCAGTATGATCAACCCATACTACTTTGTCATCATAGATTGCAGGAGAATCGTATATAGCTTTTCCACTGGTGCTAATTTGAGTTTCTGTTAGGACGAGTTGATTATCGAAAAGTTGCTCATCAAATACTAAGACTGTAGATAATTTTGAATCAGTAGTATTTGTATCGCTTACTGTCAGGTTAACAATATAGTTTCCAGGATTGGTGTATATATAAACAGGATTTTTTTCTGTAGATTCAGCTACTCCATCATTATTGAAGTCCCATGATCTTAATATCGCATTTTTTGAGAGATCTGTGAACTGTACAGACAGAGGGGAAAATCCCAAATCTGGAGCTACAGAAAAGTTTGCAACGGGAGATTTTAATACTGCCGAGGCCATACAAGTGTAAATATCAGAATGCCCCCCATCTGCGTGCCCCCCATCTGCGTTACGATTATCCTTCCACACTATCCTGTCATCATAAATAGCAGGCCACATTTGACCTGATTCATCTTTGGTTACCTGAAATTCTTCTCGTGTGGAAATATTGTACAGGTAAATATCCCGGTTGCCGTTGCGATCATCCATCCAGACTATTTCATCTTTGTATATTACAGGCTCATGTGCTGATTCGCTGTATGTAATTTGAGTTATTTTAGAAGTAGAAATATTATACATATAAATATCTAGATTTAAACTGTAGCGTTCTCCAATACGGTCACCTGCCCATACAATATTATCACCGTATATATCTGGGTCCAACTGCCAAAATTCACTGTTTGTAATTTGAGTCTCTTTTGAAGTCGATAAGTTATACATGTAAATATTGGAATTTCCATTATGATATTCTGTCCATACTATCCTATCAGCATAAATGGCGGGATCATATGCTTCTCTATTGAATGTGACCTGACATTCGGTAGATGTGGACAGATTATACAGGTAGATATCAGAGACTCCATTTTGAGAATTATGCCATACAATCTTATCTTCGTAAATAGCAGGAATACTGTGTTCAGAGACATTTTTGGTAATCTGAAATTTTTCAGTTGTTGAAATATCGTAAACAGAAAGATTGTAATTCTCCTTGTTCCCACAGATTTGATAATCTCGACATACAATTTTGTCACCGTAGATTGCAGGCCAGCTCCCATGGAATGAATCAAGTTGGATATCTTTTGAAGTGGTCAAGTTATACAGATGAATTATCCCTGAATCATTAACATAATCTAACCATACGACATTATCCTCGTAAATGGCAGGAGTAGATGCTCGTGAACCGTTTTGAGTAAGCTGAATTTCCTGTACACCAGATGCTGCAGCTGATATTGAAGTTAAGAATAAGAACACCAAAGTTGTTGAAGTTAAAATTATTGAATATAGCTTTTCTTTATTATTCTTCATTTATTCCCCCAATATGATATATCTAATCTTTAACACATAAGCCTTAATAGTGTCATTATTTCTAATTAGTCCCTAAAGATTAAAATGAAATGAATAAGATGACTATATATATTTAGTAAAAGTTATTCCCTGAAAGTTTTTTTGTCATTTTTAAAAAATGCTTGTCAAAACAAAATTAATGTTGAATTCGTGAAACGTCAACAGACAAAGGACAACAGGCGAATTAAAAAAGTTCAATAAACTTTCAGAATGGAAAATCTTTAGCATCTCTGCATATGGGAAAAAAAGTTACTTCCTGAGGATTTTACAGTTGAACTGGCATCAGGAAAGCAAATGAGATATTTATAGACATTTATAGACATGAGAAAACAAGACAAATGTATTCTCTTGCCAATTTGATAAGTAATCCTACTTTAACTAAGATCCATAACGATTTACTGGTACTAACAGATAAAGAAAGTGCCCTCTTTTGAAGGTGTAAAGCTCAAGAGTCTTTTAATTTCACTTTTCTTACAGACGTATTCGGGGAAGATTTAAGCAGAACGCCGCTGGAGAAATATATTTAAACTGAATTGAACGTGAAGAGAAGTTCAATTTTAGTTAGAAAAACTCTACCCAAAGGAAAGATCACTTCAAGTAAAAAAGCCCTTTACAGGTTTTTTTATAAACTTTTTTTGAATTGCAAAAAATCACGGTTTAAGAAAAAGTGTATCTTGGGTTTGTCTATATTTAAAAAGTGTAAGTCCGCTTGAGCGAAGCAGAATTCGGTCAAAGCCGACACCGTACTGCCGAAGCGGAATTCAGAAGGTTCATATTTCTGCGAAGATGGAAAAAACTTATTTTTTCTTGATAACTCCACAGGCAATCCGCGCGCCACTATTGCCGGTAGGATTGGTCATCTGGTCGTCAGGGTCAGCATGGATGACCAGTGAGGTGCCGTTGGCTGTGAATAACGTGTTCGGTCCGGGTGACAGTGTCACACGGTCTGTGGTGACATTCATGTGTCCCGTGCCATCCTTGCCCACTTTGAGGTTGGGTAGATCACCGGCATGTGGGCCTTTCGGGTTGTTGAGGCCATGCTCTTTGCCAAGAGGGTTATAGTGTTCACCGGCAGACGTGAACGACGGACCAATGCATTTTCCTGTATTGTGGATATGGATGCCGTGCAGACCCGGCTTCAAGCCTCTCACGTTGATGTTGATATGAACTGGGCCATTGGCTTCCTCGGTAAAGGTAGCCATCCCGACAGTATTTCCTTTCACGTCTTTCATGATAGCTGTGGCACTATATGTGGCACTTTCATGGGCATAGCCCGTAGTTGCAAGCATTAGTACCGCCGAGATAGTCATTAGTAGTATCAATCCGGCTTTCATCAACTTATTCCCCCGAAAAATGAACTTTAGGTTTGAAAGAAGCATCTCGTCTCCGTTCCTGATACCGGCACAGTATTTCTGTTGCAATAACATATGGTTCGCATGCCGGAGGTCAGCCATTAGAAGAATGCCGGGTAAAAACGGACGCTTCTTGTTAACATACGTTTAGACAAATACACATTCCTATTTTATAAAATTGCTTATATAAAACTATTAATATGTATAATTTAATGAGAAAATTATAAAACTATTAATATGTTATTAATCAAATGAGAGAATTCTTTATAGTAAGGTCTTATAGACAAATATAAATGCCTGAGATTTAAACTCACGTTTCAAAGATAGAATGAAAACGATATCTATAGGCAGCACAACCGTTAATTACATCTAAAACTGGTCCTACTAATAACGATTTTGTACTACTTTTATCAATTTTTAAGTTTTAAAATCGATGTGAGTAAAGCCCACAAGACATACTAATATTTTGAAGTTGGTACTACATTTCACGTTCAAATCAATGGCATTTTTGTAATAATTTATTATATATTATGGCAAGTTAGTGGAGTTATTTAGTATTAATATGTCCCATGTGTCAAGTAAATTCTCCTAAATAGGTCAAAAATAATGGAGTAAAACACATTTGAACATATGGACTATTTTTTTCACAATCATTAAGACCAGTTTTCTAATTACATTTGTTAGGCACTACACATTTTCACTAGCAAGAGAACCATTCAACCAACATCTTTGAAAGTTCAGTTAAACTCCCATTAATTTCGATAAAATAAAATCGTTGGTCCTGCAAAGAACTCCTCTTAAATCTGAATAATTACCGATTTTTAAGTTCTCTTATTTTAACAAAGATGTGCGGGGGAGATTCCAGAAGACAGCAAATAGAGTAAATATATTTTTAAATCCGTTACTTTTAAAAGTTACAAAATCTGTGTCAAGTATGTGTTCGAGAGAATACTGATCGATAGTGCAGGATCTATTTTTACCCACCCAATGTAATATCCTGTTCTTGATAAAATTCTAGTGCATTAAATAAGTGTTCTGGCTTAAAATCTGGCCACATTTCATCGATTACATATATGTCTGAATACACTGTTTGAATTGGAAGCATTCCACTGAGTCGGCGTCTTCCTCCCCAGCGAATAAGTAAATCTATTCTTGGAATTTCTGCTGATGCAATGTTTTCTACAATTTTCTTACTATCTGATGAGTTATCAAACGCATATGCTAAATCCCAATACCAGCCATAATTTATTAAAAAATTTATTTTTATTTTACCTTTCCCAACTTTTGTTCTCTTTGTATATGCAAGTAACTCTTTTGGAAATATGTTCGAGTCAGTATTCCCTATTACAAGTATTTCAGCGTTACGTTTAGATATTTCTTGAACTGATTTTATACAGGCATCTACAAATGCCTTTCTTTGAATTTGAGGCCTTTTTGTGTTATCTTGAGTAAATCCAAAAAAAGTAACTTCGTCTATTCCGATTTTTACGCACATGTCATATACTTCCAGGCCTGGGATTACTCCATTGTTATATCCTTCATGCTTTTCTAAGCCTCTAGCTATAGCCCATCTTCTGTTACCATCTGGTATTATAGCAATATGTCTTGGCAATCTTTTGAATTTTGGTATATCCAGAAAAGCCCCCATATCTCTTTTGCTTAAAATGCTATAAATACTCTTCATGAGCATAGCTCGTAGTTTTGCAAACATTAGCACTGTCTGAGATAACCCTTTATAGTAGGATCTTATGGACAAATAGAAATGCCTGAAATTCGAGCCCAATCAAAATAGAAATATCTGAAATCTGAGTTCAATAATATTTTGTAAAGTGAAAGAGTTGGTCTTGAAAAGCGCTTCTTTTAAATCTGCAAAATCACGGGTTTTTCAATTCTCATTTCTTAACAAATATATTCGAGGTAGATTTAAGCAGACCACCTCCAGGAAAAATATGAGCTTATATCATAACTCAAAACTTCTTCTCCAGTTCTCGAATTAGGAATAATCAATAAGTTTCTAATCATGGAAGGTAATTCTGAAACTCTTTAATTCTGAAACTCTTCTCGATTTTGAGGATAAGACTGATTTTGGTATAAGCTCCGTAAATAGTCGTTTGAAGTATTACTTTTTTTTAAAAACCTAATTAATTTGTGAGTGTAATAATGTCCACGTAGTATTGTTTTTACGATACCGGTCTGTTTATTAAAGAGCGTCGTTTCCAGTTTCTTTCGTGCGAATTCTTATTACGTCCCCTAGTGGTAGCACGAATATCTTGCCGCTTCCGATATAGCCGTCTACATCTTTTGATC
>NZ_LZPK01000198.1:0-8561 GCF_001729375.1 Methanosarcina sp. A14
TTCATTTTTCAGAGGTTATTTTTCGGATTCCTCGTTTTCACTATAATCAATATCATTAGACATGTTTTGATAGGCTGAATAGTTGCTCACATACTTACTTTGACAGGTTGAATAGTTAACCACATACTTACTTTGACAGGTTGAATAGTTAACCACGTACTTACTTTTTTGGCTAAGCATAAAGCAGTTATAAGGAGGTTGCAATCTTTCTAAAACCACAGACCATACGAAGTTATATTTTGCGTTCTTTTAGGCTTTACGAAACAGTTTTTTCTTAATTTTTCGCCTGGCGCTGCCTGACATCTGTTTAAGAATAATAGGTGTGGGTGTATTTTTTCCCGCAGGAGAAACTTTTCCTTCTCGGATGGCTTCCAGCACGGCGTCGAGGGTATTTTCCGAGGCATTGATTTCGGTGTATGCTTGGCCTACCATTTCTGGAACATGGGAATCGCTTCCTGCAACTTCCGGAATTCCAAGCCTCTTTGCCTCGGTTGCAGCTTTCCGGTTGGCTCCATTAAAAAGGCAGCGGGAGTTAAAAACCTCAACGGCATCAACGTCAAGTCCTTCAAAACTTCCTATCCCGTGGGAACTGCGCTTGAAGGGGTGAGGGATAATAACCGTGCCTCCGAGTTTCCTGGCTATCTCAATCGTTTCTTCCGGACTCAGATGAGGCTTGATATTCTGGCTGACTCCGAGAACAAGGATATGCCCCTTCGAAGAACTAACCTCAACCCCGGGAATGACCGTAAGCTCAAAGCCAAGTTCCAGGGCTCTTTTTTTACAGGCAAGCCCGCCTTCCACAGTGTCGTGGTCACAGATAGCAAATCCGTCAAGTCCCCTTTTACTTGCGGTTTTAAGGATGTCGTCATGGCTTGATTTGCTATCTTTTGAATACTCGGAATGTACATGCAGATCGAATTTCATACTTAACAGAAGAATGAGAAATGAATTTATATAAATTTTGAAACGAGAGTCCATTGGCATCCAGGTTTATTACTGACCGCAAAAAAGTTCGTTTATTTACAAACAAGCGATGTCTTAAAAATAGGATGAAAATTCTGGAGGAACTGCGAACGGGCAAAAACATAGTAAAAATCTGGTTTTAGGGGTGTAGTTTAGGATATTAGGAGGGTCTGATGTTTTCAGTAGACACCCGTTCGCATGTAAACAAACAACTTCTGGATATAAGTACCTTTCGTGGATATACGAACAGTATTCAGACCATACAAAAAACTCCCTGAGAAAAAGATATTGGAAAACGCTCTGTCAATATTCCAGTAGTTTTTATAAAATTCAAAAAGCTTTCTATTCTTCTGAAAAGCTCGGGAGTGATACATATCCTCAGGTACAAACTTTAAAAAAATTTGGCCCAAACTTTTTCAAAAAAAAGTTTGGATCAAAAATCCAGTTGTTTAAGAAACGTTTAATAAAGATCACTCACTTGTTTGAGCTTCCTGAGGTTCAAGGAGAGCATGTGCTCGGTTAATTATCTCTGTTCTTGCTTCATAATCCAGAAGTATCCGCTCTCCGAACTCTACTCTGTGTACGATTCCTTCTTCATACAGCCATGAGAGCATTGACATCCCTTTTTCCGAATTGGGAAGGGAAAGAGAGCAAAAACACCAGGGAGGTAGATGCTTTATTATTTCTTCTTTTAGTGCAGTCATTCCGGTGCCCTTTTTTGCGGAAACAAAGACCGGGTTAGGGGCCATATAACCTATTTGCTCCATAATGACGTCAAGTTTGGATTCATCAACCAGATCGGCTTTATTAAGTACGGTAATTATAGGAACTCCCTGTATTCGGTCCCAGAGGGTATCGTGAGATGTCGAAAGTTTCTGCAAGATCGTTTCGGGTTTTTCGCTTGCATCCACTACTAGGAGTATAAGGTCCGAGAGAAAAATCTCGTCAAGGGTGGACTTGAAGGCGTCAACCAGCCAGTGAGGAAGATCCTCTATAAACCCCACGGTATCGGTCAAAAGAGCTTTTCGTCCACCTAGGTCCAGAGCTCTGGTCATGGGCACAAGTGTTGTAAAAAGCATGTTCTTTGCCTCAACACTTTCATCTACAATTGCATTGAAAAGCGTGCTTTTCCCGGCGTTTGTATATCCTGCAAGGGAAATCAAGGAAAAGCCTTTCCTGTGCCTTAAAGCCCGTAAAGATTCATCATCTTTTTCTGCAGATTCAAGTTCATTACGAATCCTTGTTATCCTCTTCTTCAGGTCCTGTTCATAAGAATCTTCGTAGTCTCCGAGCCCCATGAAACCTGCCCTTTCCTCCTTTTTAAGGAGAGACACAACAGCTCTTACCCTTGGTACTTCATATCTCAGTCTTGCCAGTTCGACCTGGAGTTTTGAGCGGTGGGTAGTTGCCCTTTTTGCAAAGATCTCAAGGATGAGCTGGAATTTATCGATAATCTGGCATCTGCAGATTTCTGAGATATTGAATAGCTGAGTTGTAGAGAGCCTGTTATAGAAAATTACTTTCTCTACACCCGTACTCCTGACAAGTTCGGCAAGTTCCTCTATTTTCCCCCGGCCAAGCTGGTACTTCGAATCAGGATACCTGGTTTGCTTAAGCTCACCAACTGGCAGATAACCTGCAGCTTTTGCAAGCTCTCTGAGTTCCTGTAAGAGGTATTCTTCACGTTCAGGGTCCGAATTGGGAATTGTTCTTTTAACGAGAATTACTCTGTTACCGTTGCTGGATCCGCTATAGGATTTCTGTTCAGCTGAAATTTTCATGCCTCGATTTCAAGTTCTTTTATCAATAGGTTACGGGCGCTCAGGGAAACGTGGTGCACGAGTTCAATCGACATTCTCTCGGCAATTGATTCCTGATACTTAAAAGCCCTGGAAAACATACTTTCGGTCACCCATTTGGGTTTATTATACATATCCCCCTTTTCTGCCACAATCGTACCCTCAAAAGAAAGTTGGTCAGCCGTATCTTCGATTAACTGCACAACGTCCAGCAGGCTGGGAGCTCTTTTTTGCCAGAGGGGAAGGATTTTGATCTGCTTGATTTTTTCAATATGGCTAGCCGAAACCGTAAGCGCTGCGGCTGCACATACCATATAATACCCTCCTTTAATCCTGTGCCTGCCAGAGATGTCTACTGCAATAATATCCCACATATACTCTACCCTCGGCTGAAGATCTGCTTTTCATAAAATTAAGAAACGTTAAGCTCAGGGAAAAACTCCTTCGGTCAAGTCTGAACTAACACTCGAATAAACATCCGAATATTTACATCTTCGTCCGGCTGATATCTAGGTACTCGATTTCCTCACCTTTCTCAACTGCAAAAAGCATTTTTTTCCTGACGCTGTTTGCAAGCCTGACAGCTCCAGACATAACTGAAAGCCTGAACTCAAAATCCGCAGGGATGGCATTTACAAGGTATTCCGAATGAGGAATTTTCTCTATTGACTCTACCTTTCGGTATACCCTGAAATTTGTCCCGAATTTAAAACCGGTTTTGACCACATGCCCCGAATCCCTGAGATTTTTATATGCACTGTACTTTCTCAGGAAAAAGCTTTCAATCTCCGAGGCTTTCTCGACAAATTCGTCAAATGAAAACACTTTACCTTTCCTGTCCCGAACCGTTATTATGCCTCTGGAAAAGAGGTAAAGTGATTCGACCAGGGAAAGCTGCAACCTCTCGGAGTCCAGCATTTTTCCGTAAAAGCCACTTTTATAGAGAGTTTCCGAAGCCTGAGAATCCCAGGCTATTACCCTGTCTTCTAGGAAAGTGGCATCGGTTTTGATGGCAGGATATGGCTCAGGCATTTCTCCTTTGGGAACTGCGGTTTTAACCTCATAGAAGGTAAGGTCACTTTCTTCATCCACCACAGCAAGGATAAACTGCTTATGCACGTTCTCTGCCGAGGTAACTGAGTCCTGAAGAAGTTTTACAGGAAGGAGCTGTCTTTCAGACTGGACATGAACAAAAATATTTGCTGCATTTTTACCCGGGTGGCTGCCTCTGGGATACACCCGGAAATCTGCAGCTGATGGCTGGACATAGTACCCTCTTTCTTTAAGGTCCTTATAAACTATATATTTCAGCTCAAAATTCGGCTGCCTCAAAGAGGCCTGTTCGAAAAAGGTTCTAAAATCGAGCAGTGTGCCTTCAAGTTCGATCTCGAGTTTTCCTCTGGACAGAAGAAAAGCAGCTTCTACAAGCGAGAGTTCAAGCCCTTCGCCTTTAGGACGCCCGAAGTAACCAGTTTTATAAAGTTCGGCTACCGCTTCCTTTCCGGCAAGGACCCGGTCTCCTTTAAGTTGTGTTTTCAATAGATTCACCTGAAAAGAAAATGAAATGAAAATAAGTTCTTTACCAGTCTGGTTTGCTGTAGTTTAATTTGATATAGCGTAATTTCTCTTGATCTAGGTTCTCATAAAACAATTTGCTATTAAAATAATTTATTGTTAAAATAATTTATTATTAAAATAATTTATTATTAAAATAATTTGTTACAATCAGTTTGTCTTGATTGATCTGTTGTAATCTACTCTATTGTAATCTAATCTGTTGTAATTTACTCTATTGTAGTCTACTATTGTAATCTAAATTGTTATAATCGATTAATATAATATTGCTTGGTAGTGTTTGCATACACTAAGAACGGAGCCTTCCCACATTACGGAAGAACCCTGGACTCCATGAAATTTCTTGCAGCTTCTACAAGTGAGCTTGCAAACTCTCTGTACGCAACTCCGTGCAGGTGGGCATATGAACCCAGGGTATTTCCAGAAATAAGCCCATCCATGCCGTTCTTTATGCCTGTACCTCTTGACAGAGTTATTGCAAATTCAGCGTCCTCAGGAATTTCCCTTATTTCAGAATGGTGGAATTCGTGTCCCTTGAAACTGTTGTCTTTTTTCCCGAGAAGGCAGTCCTTATTAAGGGTCCCGATATTGTAGCTGACCACTCTTGTTTGTCCCATAATAGTATGCCCTGGTAGGGCTCCGACCATTGAATATGTAGATTCTGGCATTGAGGTATTGTGATAGGTACCTTTTCCGGGAACGCCTGTGCTTATTTTTTCCGTAAGGTACATAAGCCCTCCACACTCGGCATAAATAGGCATGCCTGCAGCAGATGCTTTTTTGATATCCTGGCGCATGGACTCGTTAGCTTCAAGTTCGGCTGCAAAGAGTTCGGGATAACCTCCTCCTATATAGAGCCCGTCAACTTCCGGAAGTGAGGTGTCTTTAACAGGGCTAAAGTAAACAATTTCTGCGCCTGCAAGATTCAGGAGATCAATGTTATCGTGATAGTAGAAGTTGAAAGCCTCATCAAGGGCAACCCCTATCTTTGGCCTGGGTGCTCCAGAATCGGAGACTGAAGAAAAAACGCTATTATCAGGGCTTTTAAGGGGCTTTGCGCTTTTTGCGATTTTCATAAAGCGGTCTACGTCAATTCCTTTATTGATGATTTCTTCAATGCCTTGAAGGCGGGCTTCAAAGTCTCCATCCCCAAGCCGTCTCCGGCCTTCGAGAGCTGGCATAAGCCCGAGATGGCGCATGGAAATCTGCATCGCGTGGTCTCTCGGAACAATTCCTATAACCGGAATGCCTGTATAGTGTTCGATTGCTTCTTTTGCTTTTTCGGCATGGCGGCGGCTTCCTATGTTATTAAGGATAACTCCTGTAATTTCCACATCAGGGTCGAAGTTCCTGTATCCGTTTATAAGGGCAGCACTCGAACGGGTAATACTTCGGGCATTGATTACAAAGATTACAGGGCAGTTAAGGATCTTTGCGATCTGGGCAGTGCTTCCAAGGTCGCTTAAGCTTTCAAAACCTTCATAAAGCCCGCGAACTCCTTCAATAATCGCAATATCCGCCTTCTCGCCGGCCTCGCAGGCATGAGTATAGACATCCAGAATCCCGTTTTCATCCATGAGGTAGCCGTCAAGGTTCCGGCAGAACCTGCCAGTTATCTCAGTATGATAGCTTGGGTCGATATAATCCAGAGCAACCTTAAAGGGCTGTACTTTGTATCCCCTTGAAACGAGAGCAGCCATCAGGCCCATGGAAATTGTAGTCTTGCCTGAGGAAGAACGGTCTGCGGAAATGAGAATCCTGGGAATATTCCTTGCTGCGGATTGCTTGTCATTAATCATTTTTTCGATACCCCTTTGTGTTTATTCACCCTGATGTGTTTATTCAACTATTGATACTCTAATTTATTTTGTCAATTCCCTCAGCCGTTCATCACTCAGGGAATCGGCTGTAACTTTTTTTTCGTTTTCAAGGATTGCTTTCCCAAGCTTGCGATAGATCTGCGCAATATCAGATTCGGGTGCCTTTTCCATTACCGAGTAACCTTCCCTTTCACAGTCCTGAACTACCTGCCTCTTCGGGATAAAAGCCATAAGCTGGCTGCCGATTTCCTCGGAAAACTTCGAAACTATTTCCTCTTCCCTGCTTACATTTCTGGAATTGCAGATTACCCCGCTAAGCGGCATTCCTATCTTCGATAAGCCTTTGCAGATATTATTTGCTGCATAAAGGGGCATGTACTCTCCTGAAGTCAGGACATAAGCCTCATTTACGAACCCTTTTCTTACAGGGGCAACAAATCCTCCGCAGACGATGTCTCCTGGTACATCGTAAATGATAAAATCCTGTTCTTTTAAGAGATTTCCTGAAATGCTCTTCAATTTCTGGATGGCAACAATGATTCCTCGCCCTGCACACCCTATGCCTGGTTCGGGACCGCCTGCTTCCACGCATTTGACGCCTGCATATCCCTCAAAGACCACATCTTCTTTTTTTATGTCCACACCCTCACGCAGGAGATCAAGAATGGTTGGAATTCTCCTGCCTCTTAGAAGGGTGATTGATGAGTCACTTTTAGGATCGCAGCCTATAATCATGACTTTCTTTCCTGCCTCGGCGCAGGCAGCGGCAATGTTTGAAGCGGTACTCGATTTGCCTATGCCGCCTTTCCCGTAGATCGCTATGATCTTCTGGTTTTTCAAAGGATCTTCCTCCTGATTTTATCCTGGCTCTTCTTGCTCAGGCTTCCTTTGCAACTTCCCTTAAGGTAGCCCCAAACTCAGATTCCACAATCCCACTGACTCCCAGTGTTTTCGGGTGGAGGTCGATTTCAACCAGCACATACTCATGCCCCATCTCTTTTAAAGGCAGGACCTGTCTCGGGCCGTTAGTTATCGAAATCAGTTCCATGTTCTTTATGTTCTCCATAGGGATTGCATGTGGAACACCCGAAATGACTGCAAAATCAAAGTCACTGTATTTTTCTTTTATTAATTTGCTGACCTTTTCGCCTGCAATAGGGTACTCGTCCATGCCACCAATGATTTCATGTACCTCAATCCCATGTGCTTTGAGATCTCTCGTTATATACTTGGCATGCTGCCTGACTCTGGGAAGTCCGAGCTCCGGGTCGATATTTGCCATATTGATAAGATTTTCTTTTTTCCCGAGAGCTTCTGCAACCTCATTGACTGCAAGGGTAATGTCTGCAAACATGTAGCCGGTTTCTTTTTTGGCATTCATGATGACAAGGCCCCTCTTGTCTTCCTTGAGGAGTTGAATTACACGCTGTGCGGCTTTGTATTTGACATCCCCACGGGAGGGAGCAAGGTATTCCCTGCTTGCAGCTCCATGCTTTTTTTCTACTTCTGTAGCTTTTTCAAGGAGATATTTCTGACGCTCGAACTCTTTGTGATCAATAATTCCTGCATCGAGTGCGGATTCCAGGGCAAAGAGTACTCCTTTTGTGTTATCGTGATAGCCTGCGTGCACCTCGACTTCGATTACAGGGACATCAGGATTTGCCTCTAGCACGGCATCATGCATTTCTTCCCCTATAATCATACTGGGGCAGGTTCCTACAATTCCTATAAGTTTAGGATTAAAAAGTTCCACTGACTTGTTGATAAGTTGGACAAGTTTATCATGTCCTCCAAAAACGAAATTGTTCTCATCAAGGCCTGTGGTAACCACATGTATACCGTCTTCTTCGAGCAGCCTTGCATGTTTAAAGGAACACCCTGGAGGCCCATGCAGGATAGCGACATCAACATTTAAGTCTCTTAGAGTGTAAAGAGCCGCAACTATGGAACTTGGGCGGGGATGAATGATTGAAATCTCTTTTTCAGCCATAACAAATCCTCTTGTTTAGATAATAGTGATACTGATAAGAATGATAAAACGCATTTCCCTGAAAACTCCTGTGTCCTCAGGATATGAACTATTACCTGTAAAATGGGATTGGGAAACACGATCAGTTGAAATTAAAGTGAGTACTGGAAACGAATACAGATTGGAAGATCCTGTATAAAACTCTATCATAAAAATATCGGCAAATGCCTGCAGCCTATTGTGGCATGTATCCGGAATAGGCTCGGATCCAAATTTTATATTAAATATTTGTATATTAGAAATTGTTATCCTTAGAAATTGTTATCCTTAGAAATTGTTATCCTTAGAAATTGTTATCCTGAGCAAAAATTCCTGAATAATTCTTGTAATTGCCCGAATTAACCGGAATTTCTGGGAATTCTTCAACAATTCTTC
>NZ_LZPK01000199.1:0-3800 GCF_001729375.1 Methanosarcina sp. A14
GTTTTGAATAATTTATGGGAAGCACGTAAAGGTAGTGCGTCAATTTTTCCTTAAAATCATAAATCTCAACAAACTATTGGGTAGAAAATTCTATATCGGTAGATCAATTTTCTTCATAGTACGCAAAAACTTGACTTCAAATTTACAGCAAATTTGAGACACTGCCGAGAAGATTAAGTTTGAGAAATCCTGAATAATAAAATGTGAGGCAAAAGTTATTTTATTCATTGGATAATCTCTATAGGACTTAAAATATTTGCGTAAATTTATCTCGATTACAATTGCTAAAACAGATATTTTTAAATTTTAATACATATTTTTAAATCATCTCTAAAAGAAAAACAACTACTTATTTATAAAGATAAGCTTATCCTATGTATCTTTCAATAATGAATAAAAACAAAAGATGTCTTATAATGAACAGAGCTGCCCGATTCACTAAAAACGGGGATTTCTGCCAGGGAATTCCTGTAATGCATATCCTGTATCTCCTGCTCATTCTTATAGCTCCTTTTGCAGGGGTGAATCTTCTTTTTATCTTCTCTGTCGTCCTTTTCCTGGGAATACGGTTTTCTGGGAAAACCATTTTATGTGACAGAGATGCTACCAGCCTTATTTTTTCTCTGGCTCTCATGCTCTTTGTTTCCGTGATTTCTGGGAGCTATTCTTATACATATCCTTTCTACATAGTGCTCGCCGCATTTGCGATTGCGGCAGTCGGAAACCATAAAACCTCTTTTTCGGAAACAGATTCTGTACCTGATTCTAATTTAAGGCGGAGGACAATCAAAAAGAGGAGTTTTTCAATACTCTGGAGTTCGGCTTTCCTAGCACTTCGGATTGCTGCTGCATTCTTTGCCGCAAGCTGGATTGTCTACTGGCAGAAACTGCCGGTTTCATATAACCTGATATTCTTCATAGCTGTTATCGGGGCGGTTACCGGTTCTCTTTTCGAGTCAATCCCCTCCAAAATAGACAAGAATATTTCTGTGCCGCTGGGTGCAGGCATGACAATGTGGATTTTTGAAGATTTCAGGTACTGGGTGTCTCCTGAAAAAATGGTCGTAGCACTTGTATTCTCGTTTATCCTGGGTGTGCTGGCTTACAGAGCTAAGATTGCAGATGTCTCTGCCCTTCTGAGTGCTGCCCTTCTGGGATTCCTGATAATTGTCTTCAGTGGACTTTCCTGGTACCTGCTTCTGCTCACGTTTTTTATTCTTGGAGGCGGGTTTACAAAGTATAAATATGCATACAAAGAATCCATCGGGATTGCGCAGGCTAAGGACGGCATCCGGAGTTACGAAAATGTATTTTCAAACAGTACAGCAGCCCTTGCCCTTGCAGTAGCATATGGGGTTTTCCCGGAGCACAGTCTTCCGATCATCTATGCCTATATGGGTACGGTTGCAACAGCTACCGGAGATACTCTGGCAAGTGAAATAGGGACAACAGCAAAAGGAAGGCCAAGAATGATAACAACCCTCAAACTCTCGGAACCCGGGGTTGACGGAGCCGTATCATTGCTTGGTGAACTTGCTGCAATCTTCGGTTCTGCAGTGATAGGAGTCCTTGCATATTTACTGGGAATCTCGGATAATTTTATATTAACAGTCCTTATTACAACCGCAGGAGGGTTTTTCGGGACAAATATAGACAGCTTCCTTGGAGCTACACTTCAGAAAAGGGGAGTTCTTTCAAATAGTGGAGTCAATTTAGTGGCGACCTTTGCAGGAGCAGGGATCTCCGCTGTTTTGTATTTCCTTATAGCTTGAACCAGATAGGAACAATATTATTAATTTCTATTTCCTTATTCCTTTTCTGAGACTCTCAGATTATTTATACTGGTCTTTCATTTTTTTCATTTTTTCACAACTTTCTCCAGGCTTCAAAAATTTTTTCAGTCTTCTTATACCTTTTTTCAGTCTTCTTATACCTTTTTTCCGGCTTCTTCACCGATCTCATGATGTTTCCACTTTTTCTCATGATCTCTCTACTTTTTCTCATGATCTTCCTACTTTTTCCCAGAATCTTTCTAGATTTTCTCAGGTTGTTCACTGCCGAAAAGAAGTATCCATTTATATTTGCATTGCATATTCTTAAGGAAACAGGGTTACTGAACCATTCCACTTTTTATTTCTTCGACTCTTAGTTTTCAAGCTTACAGGAGGTAAACAGATGACAGAAACCGAGTATAAAGATAAGAAAATCCTGCTTGTAATCGCCCAGGAGCAATTCAGGGACGAGGAATGTTTTGTTCCGAAACAGCTTTTTGAGGCTGCAGGAGTAAAAGTTACCATTGCAGCCGAATCTAAGAAAACGTCTAAAGGGATGCTCGGAGGAACAATCAAGCCTGATATCGCGATCTCAGACGCCAGAATTGACGACTATGATGCAATAGTAATCTCAGGGGGCTCAGGCTCTAAAAAGTACCTGTGGGATAACAGAGCTCTGCAGGCACTCGTAAAAGAAGCTGATGACCTAAAAAAGGTGCTCTCCGCGATCTGCATTTCTCCTGTAGTACTGGCAAGAACAGGCATCTTGAAGGACAAAGAGAGCACAGTCTTCAAAAGTCCGGATACTGTACGTGAACTTAAGGAACATGGTGCTATCTATCTGGACAGGGAAGTAGTGGTTTCGGGTCGTGTGGTCACAGGGCGAGATCCTGCAAGTGCTGATGCGTTTGGAAAAGCCGTACTTGAGGCCCTGAAAAAAGCTTAATTTTCATCAAGGATTCTGAAATGCAGATCTCCTTTACCGAAAAGTTGTCTGAGAATTAGATTTCTCAGGTTACCGGGTGTGCTTATTATGACAGCGGAACTTGAAGCCATACTGGCTTATCACCAGGCAAGTAAACACAACTTCAAAGCTTATGCTCCGGGTCCTCATCGCCTGGATCTGCCTCTCAAGCCAGATCCCTTCCTTAACTATCATGGAACTCGACTTTTTAATCTGGAGATCCGGAGCGATGAGCATATAATAGCTGAGACTTTTCCTGCCTATGAACAGGCTTTCTCACCGGAAAAACTCAAGCCGTATGAAATGAGTGTGAAATCGATTTCCAGGCTTTTTTTTGACAGTTTCGCCATTTCTGCCTGGAAGAAAGCAGAAGGTATAAAATGGCCTCTTCGCGTTAATCCTTCAAGTGGAAACCTTCATCCTACCGAGGTTTACCTTCTTTCCGGTCCTGTGAAGGGGCTTCTGAAAACCCCGTCTGTCTGCCATTATGCTCCTTTTCCTCATGCTCTTGAACTCAGAGCGGAACTTTCGTCAAAGACCTGGGAGCTATTAAGTTCGGGCTTTCCTGAAGGCACTTTTTTCGTGGGGCTGAGTTCAATTTTCTGGCGGGTTTCCTGGAAATATGGGCTCAGAGCCTTTCGATATGCACAGCATGATATTGGGCATGCAATCGCTGCTCTGACCTTTGCTGCTGCCGGGCTCGGCTGGAAAACAAGTCTTCTTGCAGACATGGGTTCGGACGAGATTGCAGTGCTTCTTGGCATTTCCGGAGAGAAAGGTCCTGAAAAACAGGAGCCTGCCTGTCTGCTTGCGGTCTATCCGGCAGGAAAGACCTGTACAAAAGGCAGGATTTCTTCCGGAGCGATTCCTGCTTTTAAAAATCTTTCCTGGAAAGGCGTTCCTAACAGTTTAAGCCCAGGGCATGTTGAATGGGTAGGTCTCGAAAAAGCGGCCTCGGCAGCTTATAAGAAGGAAACCGATTACCTTGAAAATAAAGAAGAAGTAAAAGAAGAATCAAAAGAAGAAGTAAAAGAAGAATCAAAAGAAGAATCAAATGAAGAATC
>NZ_LZPK01000200.1:0-6103 GCF_001729375.1 Methanosarcina sp. A14
AGATACCTCAACAGAAAATTCAACAGAAGAATGTAAATAAATTATTCAGCAAAAATATAACATATGTGTCGGAGAGTATACCTACTCTCCACACAAAGTGTTAGAACGTCCTTAAAGTTCTAGTTTTATCAAAAGTTATAAAACTATTATTGAACAGTTAATCCTTATTTTCGGTTTTAAAAAAAGAATTTTATACTGAACTTAAATAAGCATATTGAGTTTACTTATTTAAGTCTGAAAAATGCTGAATTTACAAGACTGATCTTTGTTCATGTAAATATTCCAATATGTATACATAAACCAATTTCTTGTTCCTATTTTATTTCCTGCAACGACGTTCCTTTTTGTAATAACTATCATGCGTCTTCGGTTAAGTGAAGAATCGTGATCAATTGCGTCAATTTTCTCAGCATTTGTTAAATATTTTAATAAATTCTGAGCTGGAACAGGGTATTGATTTCATTTAAAGAGACCAAAATTTAAGGACGTCTTCTCATGCAAAATCGATAGCTTTCAGGCAAGCAAATTCCTTAACCGATAACCAATGAACTACGATTATATTTTTCTGTGGTTGAATATCCATTAAATTTGAAGAGAATACAGAATCTTCATAGGCTCTTCTTACAATTTCAAAAACTGGCTAAAAATTTAAAAAAGCGGTCCAAATACTTTTATAACATTACAATATTGTTTACAATGTATACTATAGAAATTTAATTTAAGGCTAGTACTCAATTTATTCTCTATGTTTCATGGGGGAAACTTCGGTGAATTTTATTGATTGGCCTGAAAGAAAGGGAGATTTCTCCTGGATCCTTTATTTGTTTCTTTGATAGGATTCAGTAGCTTTCGTTATGAGCAATTTCTCTAAGAATTTCTATAGCCTTGAATGTTGTAGAGTGGATACTATTTGAAAAATCTTATCCGACATTCAGTGAACTGAGCAAGAAATTTGTCTAATTATTTTACAGACAATTTTTATTTTTGTAGACACATGGGTATTTTTACCCGGTTCTTACTCTGCATACTTACTAATTAATCTTTTATAGTGGTCTCAGGTGATATAGATGCTAAAAAGAGAATTAGGGATCTTTTTCTTTGTAAGTTGCCTTATTCTTGCAAGCGTTCCTACCGCTTTATGCTTAAGTCCTGCACCAACTGTTTATGTTGCGGGAGATGGGAGTGGGGATTTTAACTGCGATGGAAAAAATGATCATGTACAGATAAATCAGGCCCTTAAATTTGTGGCAGGTAACTCTAAATACACCACTGTCCACCTCAAGGGTCCTTTTACCTATGTTATTGACGATACTCTTCTCATCGGCAGCAATACTATTCTTGAAGGGGATTCAAACGCTGTTATCAAACTGGTGAACAATGCAGGTTGGGCTACAATGAAACCCATGATCAAGCAGATGAGCAGTTCCGGAAATAGCAACATTGTAATAAGAGGGTTCGAAATTGATGGAAACCATGACGGTAATCCCAAAGTTTCTAAGGGTAAAGGGTACTATAATATGATTTACTTTACTAACTGTAATAACATAAAAGTATACAACATGTATATGCACGATGGGCTTGGAGACGGACTGAGGATAAAATACGGAAAAAATATTAAATTTTACAAAAACAGGATATACAAGCTCGGACACGACGGTTTGTTTGCAATTCAGTGTAAGAACATAAAGGCCTGGAAAAACAGGATAACCTGCAGGACTAATAGCGGTCTTAGAATCTGGAACTCAAACCATGTAAAATTCTACAATAATGTAATCGATTCTTTCTATCACTGGAGTGCAGGTGGGCCAGGGATTCAGATCGAAAAGTCTGCAGGTATTATGGATGATATAGAGATCTATGATAATACTATATCTAACACATATGGTCCTGGAATCTGGCTTTTCAACTATGATACCTCTGCTACCAAAAACCAAGGAAAAAATGTCCACATTTACCATAATGTCTTCTACGGCACAGGTACCAATCCTAGCATTACCTGGGTTGGAGGTATCTTAGGAAGTGGATTCCATGATACTCTAATTGAAAATAATGTTTTTGACGGCGTATACCATGCTGCCATTGTCAGCATGAGTCCTGATGGTTTTTTTTCAAATTATAAGTCAAAATACACGACAATTGTCCGCAACAATATAATTGTAAATACCCAGAAGCGTACAAAGTCCCCTAGTGGGACAGGATATGGAATTATGAATTATCTGTCTGAAACGCATTCCTTTGTTCTGGAAAATAACTGCCTTTACAAAAACTCAGCAGGTAAATACAAAGGCTGCACTTCGAAATCTGACATCTACTTAAACCCATTATTTGTGAGCCAGAAATACCATGATTATCATCTCCAGTCAGTTGCAGGTCACTGGAATGGCAAAAAATGGGTTAAGGATAAAGTTAGTTCTCCCTGTATTGATTCCGGATGTGCCTCTTCGGATTATTCTAAAGAACCTGAAAATAATGGAAACCGGATCAACATAGGAAGATATGGAAATACAATCTATGCTTCACTGTCGTCGAGTTCACAAGTAAAGACTGTGCAGTCTTCGTTAATAAACTCTATCTCTGGAGCTACAAATGAGACTGATGAGGATCTTAACTTTACGGCGGAAGTTTTTGACGTGGACAAAGATAATTTCACATACTCTGAAGATCTTTCTGTCGACACACAGGGTCCGGTTATCGATTCAATCCCCGAAACTACAGTTAATATTGGAGAAACTTTGAACTTTACAGTGAAAGCTTCTGATGTGAATGGAGATAACCTTATCTTTTCGGCATCTGCTCTTCCTGCAGGCGCAAGTTTTGACGAAGCAGGGGTTTTTAGCTGGACGCCTTCCGACGGACAGGAAGGACTATACACTATAGCTTTTGAGGTAAGAGATGGCATTTTCAACGATTCTGAAGTTGCAATAATAAGTGTGGTTGAAGAAGCCTCTTTGAACCTTTCTAACGTGTACGACAACTACCTTTACGAAGTATCTCCTGAAGGTTTTTGTTTGAACAATTTATCTCTCGGATTGGAGGAATGACCGATGCTTAGTAAGTTCTAATAAGCCTAAATAACTCGCAACTTGTGGTAAAACTATCTTTAGTGCATCGATTCAAATTATGAATATATAAGTGAATTTTAAAATCAACGTTGGTCAATGAGTTTCCCACAGAAAACTATAGATGGAGAAGAAGACACACGAATTGAAACCATCTATGTTCATCTGTGTTCATCCGTGATTTATTGAGGATATGTGAAATCAATGCACTAGATATAACAAGCTCTAAGATAACTGGTCTGAATATCTTAAGAGTGTAGCTATAATGGAGTTGCAAGAATAGAATTGGAGCAATATAATTTGGCAGTACTTTTATGATCTGTCAGGTGGTTACGTCTACCTTTCACTTCTCTTAACTTCCGTACTCTTCTCTATTTTTGGTGTTTTTCCCTGGTAATTTTCTACTCTTTATGGAAATTTAATCTATACATTTATGCAGTTGAACTGAAAAATCAACAGCATCAGACCATTAACTGTCTAAACTGTGACTTTAATCCACAGTCTTTGCTGTAATTGATTTTGTTTTTCAAGTGCTTAAGTCCTGTACGTTTTACACCTCGTTTTATACATACAATGATTTATAACACTGTTATCGAGGTGTCTAATTTCCTTTTTTAAGGTAAAAGTAAAAAGTTGACGTCGCCAAAACTATCTAATATATTATTAAAAGAAAGCCTCCTACCAAAAATGAATATCTAAAATTTACTTTGTGAACTTATTCGCTGTGTATATTTAATAAAACGATGTTTTGATTTTGTTTTTTCTCGTTCCAATGACTTATTTGTCCTCTCTAACAATATGGAACTCTTTAAATATTTATCAAGTTTGAACATATATTTTTATAACATTAAGATATAGTTTACAGTGTTGACTATAGAAATTTAATTGAGGGCTAATACTCGGCTTATTCACTATGTTTCATGGGGGGAATTAGGTGAATTCGAGGAATTGGCCTGAAAATCAGGGAGATTTATTCTGGGTCCCTTATTTATTGAATCTTATCGGATTCAGTAGCTTTTGCCATGAATAAATTCTCCAAACTTTTCTATAGCCTTGAATATCTGAGAGTAACCACTATCTAAAAAATCTTACCCAATTTACGAGAAATAGAATACTAAGCTTAAGTAAATTTTGACAAACAGTATCACATTCTGCGGGGGTATTGATACGTCGCCACATGAAAATCTATCTACGAAAATTAACAATATGCGCTGTTGTGATCAATCCCAGGTAATCTTGATATTAAAACGAGAACTAGGAGTCTTTTTATTGGTAGGTTGCCTTATTCTTGCAAGCGTTCCCACTGCTTTATGCCGAAGTCCTGCACCAACTGTTTCTGTTGCAGGGGATGGCAGTGGAGATTTTAACTGCGATGGGAAAGATGATCATGTACAGATAAATCAGGCTCTTAAGTTTGTGGCCGATAACTCTGAATATACCACTGTCTACCTTAAAGGTCCTTTTACATATGTTATTAATGATACTCTTCTCATCGGCAGCAATACTATTCTTGAAGGGGATTCGACTGCTGTGATCAAGCTGGTTGATCACGCAGGCTGGGTTACAATGAAACCTTTGATCAAGCAGATGAGCAGTTCTGGAAATAATAATATTGTAATAAGAGGGTTTGAGGTTAATGTGAACCATGACGGTAACACCGAGTTCGCTAAGGGTAAAGGATATTATAATGTGATTTACTTCCTTTACTGCAATAACGTAACCGTATGCGATATGTATATGCACGATGGTCACGGAGATGGGCTGAGGATAAAATATGGTGAGAACATCGAGTTTTACAACAATACTATCTACAAGCTCGGACATGACGGTCTGTTTACGATTCAGTGTCAGAATGTAGAGGCCTGGAATAATACAATAACCTGCAGGACTAACAGTGGTCTTAGAATCTGGAACTCGAACCACGTAAAATTTCATGATAATTTCATCGATTCTTTCTACCACTGGAGTGCAGGCGGGCCAGGGATTCAGGTAGAAAAGTCTGCAGGCATTATGGATAATATAGAGATTTACAATAATATTATCAATAATACCTATGGCCCTGGAATCTGGCTTTTCAACTATGATAGCTCTTCTGCTACCCGAGACCAGGCAAAAGATGTCTACATCCATCACAATACTTTCTATGACACGGGCACTAATCCTAGCATTACCTGGGTGGGCGGTATCATAACTGGCGGATTTGAAGGCACTGTCATTGAAAACAATGTCTTTGATGGATTATATCACACTGCAATCGCCAATATGTATATCAATAGTTATTCCCCAACCTATGTACCAGAAGGCGACGGATTTACAACAATTGTCCGCAATAACATAATTGTAAATACCAGGTTGCGCACAAAGTCACCGAGTGGGACAGGGTATGGAATTATGAATTACCTGCCTGCAACACATTCCTTTGTACTGGAAAATAACTGTCTTTACAATAACTCAGCAGGTAACTATAAAAACTGCGCATCGACAACTGATATCCATGTAAACCCTCTTTTTGCAGACCAAGAAAACCATGAATACCATATTCAGTCTGTCTCCGGCCGCTGGAACGGAGAAACCTGGGTTAAGGACAAAGTTAACTCTCCCTGTATTGATGCCGGATGTTCTTTCTCGGATTACTCTAACGAGCCTGAAGACAATGGAAACAGAATCAATATCGGAAGATATGGAAACACAATCTACGCGTCTCTTTCAGGAACCTCTTTGAATCTCTCTGAAGAGATGTACGACAATCGTATGCGTGAAGCTTCTCCTGACGATGTTTTTTCGGATAAATCATTTCTTGATGTCGGGGAAATAAGCCGTGTTGGCAGATACAGAGACCTTATATGGTTTAACGTAAGCGAATACACCAATGCTACTGAAATCAGCAGTGCGACTCTTTCCCTTTTCTGGTATTATCCTTCCAGTCCACGGCCAAATAATACTGTTATCGAGATTTACAGGCCTGTTTCCTGGAATCCTGATTATGTAAGCTGGAATAAGAAGAATAAAGACATTGCTTGGAACAACTCAGGAGGAGATTGGTA
>NZ_LZPK01000201.1:0-9631 GCF_001729375.1 Methanosarcina sp. A14
TGTTACCGTGTTACTACCTACAGCATTCTTTACTGTTAAGCTAACAGTATATACTCCTGCTTTTGAATACTTGTGAGTCGGATTCTGGTGGAATGACTTTGATCCATCTCCAAAGTTCCATATCCACTTTGTGGGTGTTCCTGTGCTTGTGTCAGTAAATTTAACCTTCAGTGGTGCTTTCCCATAAGTTAGAGAAGCAGAAAATGCAGCAACAGGGAGGTTTGGTTCTGGTTCTTCACTTGAAATAGTGCTCATGTAAATATCGTAGTTTCCATTACGATTATCGGTATATACTACTCTGTTACCATAGATAGCAGGATCATCCCAACCATAGCTGGTAATTTTAAACTTCTGATTAGTGGAAAGATCGCACATGTATATACCATGATATTCCCCACCATCGTCCTCCCCACCATCATCCTTCCACAATATCCTGTTACCATAGATAGCAGGAGACACCTGGTTATCTGGACTGCTGGTTATCTGAGTTTCCTTTTTAGTAGAAATATCATACATATAGATATCATAGTTTCCTTCGCGGTCGTCGGCATATACTATCCTGTTACCGTAAATAGCAGGGTTGTCTGCTGGTCCGCTGCTGGTTATCTGAGTTTCCTTTTTAGTGTAGAGATCGTACATGTAAATATCATATTTATAATCATTATCTCGGTCATCCAGCCAAACTATTTTATTACCATAAATAGCAGGATTGTATGCTCGTCCATTGGTGGTGATTTGAGTTTCCCTGGAAGTGGAAAGGTCATACATGTAGATCTGCCAGTATTCCTCGTAACCATGTGTCCACACTATCTTGTCGCCGTAGACTGCAGAGTTCCCCGTATCTTCATACCCAGATTCATAATTAGAGATTTGAGTTTCCTTTTTAGTGGAGAGATCATACATGTAGATATTACAGCTTCCATTGCGCTTATCCGTCCACACTATCCTATTCCCATAGATTGCAGGATCCCATTGATATGATGTATTAGTGGTGATCTGAGTTTCGGTGACCGTGGGCGAACCGCTTTCAGCTGTAGCTGCTGATGCTGCGGAAGAAAATAAAAGCAAAACTAAGGATATTGAAAATAAGATTATTTCATAAATGGCCTCTTTTTTCTTCATTAAACTCACATATAGTATTCAGTTAGAAAAATTTAATTCAATTGTTAAACTTCTAGAAACTATACTTAAATTTTTTCATTTTTTAGTATATATTTATAAAAGTAAGTTTTATTTGCTTATTTATAAAAAAATCTAATTTTATAGGCTCAAATCTTTTAAATATATGGGAAGATACAATGCTAAAAAACGGAAAAAGAGAAAACATGATAAAAAGAAAAGAATAAAATGATAAAAAGAAAAGAATAAAATGATAAAAAGAAAAGAATGAAATGATAAAAAGAACAGAAAGAAAAAACATTAAAAATCAATAAAGAGAGAACAGTTTCCTGTCCACATTCTTCCAGGCAATTATTTGTGGGCAAAGTACGCCACACATTTGTCTATTTCTACCGCTTCGATCCTGCAAAAACTAACTCGAACTGTGTGATTCTGTTCTGTACGTATGTGCAAACGCTTAATGTTGAATACGTTCTATCTGTTGAATACATTCCATCTGTTGAATATGTTCCACTTGTTGAATATCTTCGATCGTGTTTGTTGAATCAGTTGGCAACATAGCCGTATCCATATCCTTTTGCTACCCAATTCTCAAGACTGTGATCAAATGGTTCTAATATGTTTGAGCCGGATCCTACCATAACGTAAGGCGATACAGCCCACATAACGTTATCATAAACATTAATTGATCCGTTTGCATTAAAACTCCCAATGCCTGCACTGCTGCTTGATCCTTTGAAATCGTGCATGATATTATGATGGACATTCACGTTCGTCAGTGAATTTACCATCTCAACGCAACACCATCCAGACTCGGCACTACCTGAAAACGTATTGTGATCCACTTCGATGTTTGTGCAATCGTTTATTCTGACACCTGTATTGGTTTGAACCTCAACATCACAGTTATACATTCTGGAATCCTTAGTACCTGATAAGAATCCTACACCATCATGCCCGGTCGAATGCATTCTGCAGTTATATACTTCTATTCCAGAGCTTTTAGTGATTCTTACACCATCACTATACAAATAGCGGGTGAATAAAATATCATGTATTTTACTATCCTTCGAAGACCGGAATTGTATGCAGTTTCGATAGCCTCCGTGACCTCCATCACCAGGCCCGGTCGCCGTACTTTTGAACTGAAGATCGCATACTTCAACGTTGGAGACACCTGACCCGAATATATATGCAGGTGCTCCTCCAGAGTTACAAACTGAACCGGTAGCAAATATTATTGTATCGTCGCCTGCACCTTTCAGTACCACATTAGATTTCAAAACTATGGGTGCACTTATCTGATAAGTGCCAGCACCAAGGAAAACATATCCAGAGTTACTTGATGTCGCTCCTGATGCTACGGTATTTATTGCATTATTAATTTCATTCTGGGCATCGGATCCAGACGTCGGATTTATAGTTATTGTTTTCTGTCCGCCTAAAGCAGCGGGCACGGTTGTTAAAATAAGACATATTATCAGGAATAGGGTTCCTACCTGCCTTTTTAGCATCGTATCACCTTTGGGTTGGATTTGGAATTTGGTTCTCTGCGATTTATGTGGGTCAGACATATTGCACACAGAGTCTCGCTCTCCAATCACATTATAGGGGTCAGTCATTGGAAGTGAGATTGGACATTAGAAGTTTTTGCTTTTATCATTCAAAACTTGTTACTGACCAAAGATGTTATTCTTCTGGTCAATACATCCTGTTTCACTAACTACGACCTCTAGCAAAGTCAACTTGATTAAAAAGTTTTTCTATTCCTCTTGTTTAATTACTAAGTTGACATTCCAGAATTAGAAATGTTATATTATAAAATAGTTTGTATTTTTTTAAAAAAATTTAAAAAATAAATACAGCAATATCTTAAAAAATCATAAAAGTTATTAAAGAGTAACTGAACTTACTTGAATACTTCTGCCATTAACCTCAAAAATTCGGAATAAAGCTATATAATTTTTAAGAAACTGGGCAATAAAATACTTTTGTTTTCCTTATAGTAACTGAAAATTTATATGACGAAACGTAAAACCCCTGAAATGTGTTAATGGCAACGTGCCAATTTTTCTGTAAAATCACAAATCTCAAGAGTCATTATATAAAAAATTTCAGGTAGAAAGATTAATTTTCTCCATAGTACACAACTTTCTCATTATTGGAATAAGCAAAAAAGTTAACGGAAAGTAGATAAAAGAAAGAGAACAGTTTCATATTCTCCTTTTATCAGAAAATAAATTGTGGGCAAAGTATGCCACAACTTTGTCTTCCTCTTCTTCATTGATCCTGCAAATTCCGAACGAACTATACGAGTTCAAACTGTAAGATCATGTACTGTAGTACGTATGTGCAGGACTCTTAACGCGGAATATATTATCTATTGAATATGTGTCGTGTTTGTTGAATTAGTTGTTAAGAGAGCCGTATCCATAACCTTTTGCGACCCAATTCTTAACGCTGTGGTCAGATGGTCCTAGTATATTTGAGCCTGATCCTACCGCAACGTACGGCGACACATTCCACATAACATTATCATGAACGCTAATTGATCCGCTTGCATGAATATTTCCAATGCCTGCACTGCTGCTTGAGCCTTTAAAGTCATGCATTATATTATGATGGACATTTGCATTTGTCAGTGAATTTTCCAGCTCAACGCAGCACCAGCCAGAACCGGTACTACCTGAAAAGGTATTGTGATCCACTTCAACATTCACGCAATTGTCTATCCTGACACCTGTATTGGTTTGAACCTCAACATCACAGTTATACATTCTGGAATTCTTAGTACCTGATAAGAATGATACACCGTCGTGTCCTACGGAATGCATCCTGCAGTTGTATATTTCTATTCCAGAACTTTTACTGATTCTGACACCATCACCGTACAGATAGCGAGTGAATAAAATATCATGTACTTTACTATCACTCGAAGACGTGAATTTTATGCAGTTTCTATAATCTCCGTGACCTCCATCACCAGGTCCGGTCGCCGTACTTTTGAACTGAAGGTCGCATACTTCAACGTTGGAGACACCTGGCCCGAATATATATGCAGGTGCTCCTCCAGAGTTACAAACTGAACCGGTAGCAAAGATTATTGTATCGTCGCCTGCACCTTTCAGTACCACATTAGATTTCATAACTATAGGTGCACTTATCTTATAAGTGCCAGCACTAAGGAGAACATATCCAGGGTTACTTGATGTCGCTCCTGATGCTACGGAATTTATTGCATTATTAATTGCAGTCTGGGCACCTGATCCAGACGTCGGTTTTACAGTTATTGTGTTCTGTGCGCCTAACACAGCGGGTACGGTTGTTAAAATAAGGCATGTTACCAGGAATAGGGTTCCTATCTGTCTTTTTAGCATCGTATCACCTTTGGGTTGGGTTTGGAATTTGAGTGGACTCAAAAAACCATAGGGTTAGAGCCTATTTTTTCCCAAAGCACATACGGTCGTTAAACTAAGGTATGCTGTCAGGAATAGGGGTTCCTGATTTATTTTTAGCATCGTATCACCTTTGGGTTGGATTTGGAATCTGCGTAAACTCAAAAAACTATAAAATAGTTATATTTCTCCAACAGTTGATACGATTGTTAAAATAAGACCTGCTATAAGGAATAGGGTTCCTGTCTGTCTTTTTAGCATTGTATCGCCTATAAGGTTGGACTTATTTGAGTAAACTCAAAAATCCAGGATAATCGCATACTCTTTCCCAGATATTTCTCAAAATTCCATATTACGTACTCGTAATGTTTTTCCGAACTATCTAATTAGACCGAGTTCATATCAAATATCTAATTACGCCGGGTCTATACGGTAATTCAAAGATTCTTATTACGTCTGCGTAATATTTTTGAATCTATCCATTCAGTTCTCTGCGATTTATGTGGGGCAGACACGTTGCACACAGAGTCTCACTCTCCAATCACATTATAGTGATCAGTCATTGGAAGTGGGGCCGGATATTAGAATTTTTGGCTTCTATCATTCAAAACCTGTTACTGGCCATAGGATGTGATTCCCTCTGGGCAATAATTACTTTTTTACTAATACGGCCTTTAGCCATGTCAACTCTTCTGAAAGGTTTTTTCCTCTCTGTTCTTTAGCTAAGTTGACATCCAGGGTTTATACAGGTTATATTATAAAATATTTTTGTATTTTTTAAAAAAATCTAGGAAAGTATGCAATATACAGCACTATAAAGTTATTAAAAAGTAATTAAATATTATGAAACAGCTTGATTGTATCTATCTTTCCGCAAGTGCAATAAGAAGCTGTACTATGAATTGTGTCATAAGCTACCTTTTCCATTTGAGGTAAGTCTAATGTGACATGCATAAATGGTAATGTTTGTGTGTGAAGCTCACACGACAATATTAAGAACTCAAGGAACCTGACTTTGATATATCACTAGTAAAAATATTCAGGTACCCAGCGAAAGATTCTGGGTATCATAATTTTATCTGACACAGTTTCCTCTATCAACGACCCAGAAATACTTTATGAATTTTAATTTTAAGTATGTGTGAGTCGTATAATAGTATATTGGAAGTATAATCATATATAACTTTTTATCGCCCCAATTTTTTAAATATAATAATTAACTGTTATTTTTAACATAACATGAAAATACAAAATTGAATTGGCACCCACTACTCCTATTGATTCTCTGCTTCTTATCAAATTTAAGCTTTGTATGGTAATTCACTGATCAGTTTAGCAATAGTTTGAAAAACCATAATTAGGACAACTTTACTACCCAAGGTAATGACGAGATCAATAATCAAAAAAGGGTGAATTGAAAAGTACTTTCATTTCTTTGTGCTTGTTATTAGAAGAATATCATATGCGTTTAGTCTGATAGTTTAATATTAAACATAAAAAGTATAAACCAAACATAAAAAATACAGCAGGTTACTTCTGTTCTAATACAATGAAAACAACGAAAGAATCTGAGAATTGAACAAGAAGAGCTAAATTGAACAAGAAAACAAAAACAAATAAAGCCCCATGGATAAATGCAACAACGAGTAAAGTCTATCAAAATTAACGTATAAATAAAAGTTTGAAATAAAAATTTGGTGGGGCCGCTGAGATTTGGACTCAGGTCGCAAGACCCCCAGTCTTGCAGGATGGACCAGGCTACCCTACGGCCCCGCAGAGCAGGTTGTACTTCCTCAATGGCAAACCTCTTTGTTCACCATCGTTAACTATTGTAATCAAATATGTAGTATAAATGAGTATCGGTGGAAGAGCGTAGAGAAATTCTTTTCACTATATTTTTTACAATAGTCCATAACTCATAGACGTCATCCTTATCTGAATTTCTTAGTAGAATCTACTCTATTACGGTTTTTGGAAATCAGCTTCTTAAGGCTTACCCAATATGCTTTTTGCCCTAAGGACTCTCTGGATAATGGTAATGTGGGAAAACACAGCTACAAGTACCAGAGCCCAGCTTAGAAAACCTGAAATTCCGCCCAGGGCCAGGAGAATCATTCTTTCCGTACGTTCGGCAATTCCTACTGACAGTTTCCGGCAGCCTGCGGATTCCGCACGGGCACGAGTGTAACTTACCAGGAAAGAGCCTATCAGGGCAAAGCCTGCCCAGAGCCAGCCTTCTATTTGCACAATCGGGGGAAGGACAAGCCTGCCGTTAACCGCGCCTGCTATTATTCCTAAGAACATTAGACCATCGGAGTACCGGTCACAAACCGAATCGAGCACGCCTCCAAAAGGCGTAATTCGGCCTTTTGCCCTTGCAACTCCTCCGTCAAGGACATCAAAAATCCCGCTAAAAAGAATAAGAAGACCACCTGCAAAAGGTTTGCCCAGCGCAAATGCTGCCCCTGCAGCGATGCTTACGGCAAAACCCAGCAACGTGAGGGTATTCGGAGATAAGGGAATCAGGCGGGCAATAGGAATTATCAGCTTTCTTGCGCTGTTTTTGAGTTCGTTGAAGATATTTAACCCCTTCCTTTTACTGGCTGCGTATATAGCTACATATAGATGATAGTATGGTTGAATATTAGCTTATCTTTTTTGGGAATAAACCTGTCCGCACTTCTAATCTGTTATTAAGGTTTTCCTGAAGTTCATGAACAGTTATCCGGACAGAATGTAGACAGGGGGAATAAAAGAATTTCTGTCAAAAAGAGAATGTTTAAAGATTTTCTGGCAATTTTAAAGGATTTTTTCAGTTACTTACTGACTTCGCAGTAGTTTCTGAGTGGTTTTTATGATCTCTAAGCGGTTTGTGAGTGATTCTCGTGAACCTTTAAGTGGTTTCTAGGGTTTCTTTCAAGAAATAACTTATAAAATTCATATCAAGGAGGAAGCTTTAAGAATTTCCTGTCAAAAAGGAAGTTTTAATGATCCCCTATTAAAGATATCTGTTAAAAATACCTGCTAAAAGTACCTGTAAAAATAGCTGTTAAAAATACCTGTTAAAAATGGACATTATAAAGAGACAATAAGTCGCATGAATTTAAAATGATATGGAGTTAAAAATGGACATCGTAGAAAAACACAGGTCAGAGTGTAAAGAATGTGGACAATGCTTTAAGGTTTGCCCTCGCTACAATGACCCGGGTTTGTTTAACCGGTTGTATGGATATCTGGAAGGAAAATCGGAAATTGATGCAGACTATCTGCTGCGCTGCCTTACCTGCGGGCTCTGTATAAATGCCTGCCCAGTGGGATTGGGAATAAAAACGCTAATTTCTCCTGCTAGGAAGAAGTGGGTCAGTGAACATGGACTTACCGACAGGCAGACAATGCTAGACCCTGGAGCTGAGAACAACCTCTTTAAGAAGATTGCCGAGCTGGACGAAACTCCTGCGTATAAAGAAAGTTCAGGTTCAGTAGTCTATTTTCCTGGCTGTGCAGGTACGTATATTAACAAAATTATGGCACAGGCTGCGATTGCGCTGCTGGATAAGGCCGCAGTCGATTATACTGTTCTGAGTGGGGTCGAATACTGCTGCGGAGCCGTATCTGCGGGAGCCGGAGATCCAGGTCCTATTCACAGGAACGGACAGCGGAACATTGAAGAAATCCGGAAAAGGGGAGCTAAAACTCTCATTACAGCATGTCCTGGCTGTTTTAAGGCATTTAAAGATATCTACCCTCGAATTTTTGGGAAACTTGATTTTCAGGTGCTGCACGTTTCCCAGTACCTTGAGCTTCTTATAAAGGAAGGAAAACTCACACCTGAAACTGTGCTCAAGCATAAAGTCTTTTATCATGATCCATGTCATCTGACCAGGGCAATGGGAGTATATCAAGAAGCAAGAGATGTGCTTGAGCAAATTCCTGGCACCGAACTTGCCAACAAAACCCCTGAAAATTCGGCATGTTGCGGCTATGGAGGTGGAGTAAGGGTCAATTATCCATCTGAGTCCCTGGATGTGGCATCTGACCGCTACAGAGCTGCCGAAAAAATGGGATGTGATATAATTATCACGAATTGCGGGGGCTGCATGCAGAATCTTATTGAAGCCGGACAGAACGAAAAAATAAGAGTTTTTGACCTTGCCGAATACCTTTCCCTCGCCTGCGGAATAAAAATCGAGAGGGAAGATCCTAAAATGCTGAAACTCGTCAACAGGGCTTATAAACTCTGTATTTCTGGATATGGAGGCTCAGAAGGCTTATAATCTACCTTTTACTCCCCATATCCTTTTTGATTTCATTACTTTTTTGATTTCACTATCTTTTTGATTTCACTATCTTTTTGATTTCATTATATTTTTGATTTCACTATCTTTTTGATTTCACTATCTTTTTGATTTCATTACCTTTTTGTCAAAAGAAACCTGTCATTTGCAACATACAGGACAGATGTAAAGCTGGCAAGATCTGTACCCACTGTGATTACATGATAAAAAGTCTCGTGACTCATGAAAGGCTCTTTCTGTAGCTTATTTCAGCTTTGCGATTAAGGAACTATTTACTAATCCTTTCCCTTTACGAATCTGTTCCGGAAGCTTCCAAATTAAGGTAACTATAGATGACATACCTTTTTTTTAACGAATAAAAAGATATATATATTGTCACATAGTACAATGATTGCCGGCTATCTGATTTGAAAGGACGCAAATAGAGATAAAGGTAAAAGGGTGAGACAAATAGCAGTCTACGGAAAAGGAATTACTGGAATGTCCACTGCAATGCAAAATCTGACTACGGATTTTTCGACCATAGGCAACAAAATTTTGCTTGTAGGGTGGACTTGAGAGCAGATTTCACCAGAATGCTACTGGTGATCTGAACCGGAATAAACTTTATAAAAGTACACTTTCGATATTTAATATTTATATTTTTTGATAATTCTATTTTATTTTCTTCCTTAATATACTAGGAGTTACGCAGTTGGCTCCTAGCATATTGTTTTTTCCAAACTTTCAAATATTTGAATTAATTTAACGTGTATTGGGGATTCCTTAAGTATTCTGTCACTGCCACTCTTCTATTTTTCTTAGCACTTTCAAACCAGGATA
>NZ_LZPK01000202.1:0-10465 GCF_001729375.1 Methanosarcina sp. A14
GTCGATTTTCAGGTTCATAACTGAGGTTAACTTTAGATTTAGAACTGAGATTAACTTCAGATTTAGAACTGAAATTAACTTCAGATTTAGAACTGAAATTAACTTCAGATTTAGAACTGAAATTAACTTTTTAACCCGAGGTGAAAATTCACTTCAGGAGCATAAGTAAGACTTCATCTTGTTCAAAACTGAGAAAATCATGGAACAATCCATTATGGGCATTCATAAATATTTATAATTGCAGAATAACCTGAAAACAAGAAAATTGTACTTTTCTGTATCTTATTTTCCTTCACTCCAGGCTTTTCAGTCCGCCGGCACTTTAGCTATTACTTAAAGAATTCTATTTCATTTGGGTCTATTCTCTTACTTTCACTTCTTATTTGAGTCTGTTCATTTTTAGAAGTTGAGAGTAATTTTTATATCATGAAGATATTGGTATTGTGTTCGTACCAGAGGATTAATGACAGATTTCTTATACATTACTAATTTAATTATTTCCTGTCTAACTCCGTATAATATCCTTTAGCAGTCTGAAACTACTATTAGGAAAACCTAGTGAGGAAGCTTATCCATGAAGTATATAATAGTTACCGGTGGGGTGATGAGCGGGCTTGGGAAAGGCATTACCATCGCATCCATTGGCAGAAACCTTAAAAACAAAGGTTATAAAGTTACGGCTATCAAGATCGACCCTTACATCAATATTGATGCAGGCACCATGAGCCCCTACCAGCATGGGGAAGTTTTTGTGCTCAAGGACGGAGGTGAAGTGGACCTGGATCTTGGGAATTACGAGCGGTTCCTTGATACTGAACTTACAAGGGACCATAACCTTACCACAGGCAAGGTCTACTTAGAAGTAATTTCCAAAGAGAGGAGAGGAGACTACCTGGGAAAAACAGTTCAGATCATTCCCCATGTCACAAACGAAATCAAAAGCAGGATCAGGAAGGTCGCTGCTCGGAGTGGAGCCGATATATGTCTTATTGAAATCGGAGGGACTGTTGGGGACATTGAAAGCATGCCTTTCCTCGAAGCTGTACGCCAGATGCACAGAGAAGAACCTTCCGAAAATGTCGCATTTATTCATGTCACCCTGGCTATGGAAGACCTTCAGGGAGAGCAAAAAACCAAGCCTTCCCAGCACTCCGTAAAGGAACTTCGTGCCCTTGGGCTCAGTCCTGAAGTAATCGTTGTAAGATCAAAGTCACCTCTTCAGGAAAGCGCCAAAGAGAAAATTGCCCTCTTTTGTGATGTGCCACAGGAACTGGTTATCAGCGCTCATGACGCCAATGATATTTATGAAGTGCCTCTTGAGATAGAAGAGCAGGGATTAACCACCCAGCTCATGAAACACCTGCAACTTGAGTCCAATGTCGAAAACGGTGCATGGAAAGAGATGGTTGCAAGGATGCACTCTACAACCAACACGGTTAAACTTGCAATTGTTGGAAAATATACCAATCTTGAGGACTCTTACCTCAGCATCCTTGAAGCTGTCAAGCATGGAGGAATTGACAACGGATGCAGAGTTGAAGTCAATATGGTTGAAGCCGAAATTCTGGAAGAAAATCCAGCCGAGGTTGAGAAGCTAATACAGTATGATGGGATTCTTATTCCGGGCGGTTTTGGTGGGCGAGGCACAGAAGGCAAGATGACGGCAATTAAATTCGCCAGGGAAAACGATATTCCGTTCCTTGGAATCTGCCTGGGCATGCAGCTTGCAGTCATCGAATTTGCCAGAAATGTGGCTAAACTCAAAGGAGCAAACAGTACGGAATTTGATGAAGATACCCCTTACCCTGTGATTGATCTCCTGCCTGAGCAGACCAGTGTTGCAGAAATGGGCGGAACCATGCGCCTTGGGGACTATGAAGCCATCCTTACAGAAGGCTCTATTGCCGCTAAAATCTACGGGACCAATTACATTGTTGAACGCCACCGCCATAGGTATGAGGTTAACCCGGAGTTTGTTGACAGGCTTGAGTCTTATGGCATTGTCTTTTCCGGTAAAAACAAGAACAGGATGGAAATTGCCGAGATTCCTGGCAAGCGTTTCTTCTTTGGTTCCCAGTTCCATCCTGAGTTTAGATCACGGCCTGGAAGACCGTCTCCTCCATTCAATGGTCTCGTCGCGGCAATGTGCAAATACAGAAAGGAAAGAGAAGGACGATAAAGTACAGGAAGGGAAGAGAAGGATGATAAAGTAGGTAAAAGTTATTTTATGTGATTCATCACCTTTAATTCCTTTTTTATGAATATTTTAATTGTCTAAGGAAAATTCAAGCCTTTAATCTAACTTAACACTTTGTTAAAAATATTTATTTGGCTGGAAACTGATAAATACTTTTAAAATTGAAAAAGGTAGATTATGCGACATCTATTGAGGCATCTTACATAAATAGTGCCTGTACAGATATCGCAACTTCACCAAAACCTATGAAGGTACATATTATGGCAATGTCTAAAAAAGATCTGGAGAAGAAGAAAAGCGCTAAGAGAGAAAAGCTTGAGGAGCTGGAAAAACAGGCTTCTGCAGGTAGCAAGGACGCAAAGAAGAAGCTTGCAAAGGAAAAGAGGAAAAAATAATTTCTTTAGAAGTTTTTCTTTTCTAGATAGCGTGTAAAAAGATCCGGGGATTATTCACCCCCGATCAACACCAATTTTTAAATTTAAACTGTACAGGAAGTATTGCTAAATACCTTTTTTCTCGTCCTGGACACCTTTCTACCCTGTAATTTCATCGTCATTTATCTTTCTTCTTACCCAGTTTTTATCGCCTTTTTGTGACTTTTATTCTCTACAAAAAACGTGTTGATTAAGCATATTTTATTATAAATAGGGAATTATCAAAAAACAATAAATCCCAGGGAAAAATTAAAACCGGAGGGGAAAAACGAAGCATAATCCCCATCTGTAATTTAAGACTTAAACTTGAGCTGATCCCAAAACTCAAAATTGCTTCTCTGAATCCTGTATTCCGAACAATCAATCAAGTTTCTGATCATGAAAACAATCCTGAAAATTCTTGATGATTAAGAACGAAATGGCTTTTGGGATAGGCTCCTTAATAAAATAAGTACAATTAAATAGAGTCAATAATTACATAAGCCCATTACTTAAGCACATTGAGCTCTTGTTCAAGCCCAACATAGAATTCAATTACTTAATTTCATTTTCAAGTCAATGTTTAACTGCAGTTAATAAGTCAATGTTTAACCGCACTTAATTATACCCTGACATTAAGTATTTGCATCACTTTATAACCACGGAAAGCATGGAAAGCGCGGAAATTACGGAAGAATTGTGTTCCCATTTCCTTTATTCTATGTTTTCCGTGCTTTCCGTGGTAACATTTCAATTTAGATTGATGAAGAAATTTTGGTCGTTGAATATAAAAAAGCAGGTAAAGCAGCGAGCACAGGTTATTGGTATGTTCTACGGACAAATTATGAATGAGAGTAAAGAGTCCAGTAATATCCAGAAAGTTAAGTTCGTTTTAAGAAAAAGATAAAGTTGACATAAAGAGTTGATACCACGATTGAGCTGATAATTAAAGCATTCTGGTTGATGCTTCCAGCATACCTTCCCAACCCATTTGCAGCTGTTTTCGGTGGCGGAAAGCCAATTGACTGGGGCAGGACATATAAGGACGGAAGAAGGATCCTTGGAGACGGAAAGACTTATAGAGGACTCTTTTCAGGCATATTTTGCGGGTTTATTGCAGGATGTATTGAGATCTGGCTGAGTTCCAGAGGATTTGAGATTATGGGGATCGAAATGCCTGCCTTTGGCCCGGATTACAAAAGCGCTTTGATAGTTGTGCTCGCCCTCTCCTCCGGCGCTCTGTTCGGAGATATGTTCAAGAGCTTTTTCAAGCGCAGGATGGGCTTGAAAAGAGGAGCATCTCTTCCTCTGGTAGACCAGCTTGACTTTGTGGTGGGGGCCTGGGTATTTACATACCTTGTAGCCCCTGAGTGGTTTGTGAGCAATTTTACTCACGGGATCATGCTTACCATTATTATAATAACGCCTCTGCTCCATCTTACAACAAATATAATCGGATACCTTATAGGTGTAAAGAAAGAACCCTGGTGAAATTACACCGGAAATTCATAAGAATCAGTGTAGGAAGAACTTTAATAAAGCACTTATAGCGCTAATAAGGCTGCAAATACGGTGAGAGAATGAGCAAAACAAATTTAGAAACAGGAAATAACATTGAGAATCAGAAACAGGAGCTGATCGCAGCCCTCAAGGCCTGCGGAGCCGTACGCTACGGAAATTTCACACTTGCCTCGGGAAAGAAAAGCAAATATTATATAGATATCAAAAAGGCCAGTACTGACCCTAAAACCCTGAAACTTATAGCACGTCAGGCAGCATTCAGGATAAAACAGATGGATGTGAACATAATAGCAGGAGTGGAACTTGGAGGTGTGCCACTGGCAACTGCAGTTTCTATGGAAACCGATCTTCCTCTGCTTATTGTCAGGAAAGCTATAAAGGACTACGGTACAAAGAGCAGGTTTGTAGGTGATATTAGACCGGAAGATAGGCTTGTAATGCTCGAAGACGTAACAACAAGTGGAGGCTCGGTCAGGAACGCAATTGAGGTTGTCAGGGAAACCGGAGCAAGCGTCAAATATGTAATCAGTGTTGTGGACAGGGAAGAAGGAGCAATAGAAAATTTAAAAGAAGCAGGTACGGAACTTGTACCTCTTGTAAGTGCAAGCGATCTCTTAAAGTAAGGAAAGTGTGAAGACACATCCTGCATCTAAAGCTTTTCAGATTTTGCCTTCAAACCCATCAATTGCTGCAGGAAGGCACTCCAGAACTTTAGCAAAACCGGAGTGATGAAGGTTCAATACCACTGCAGCAACAATTTCTTCGCGGGTTGCACCCTCGTTCTTTGCCATCATTGCATGCATCTGTACACCCCGTGGGTTTCGATTCGCAGTCTGAATGGCTATGTTGATCAACTGCTTTGTTTTAGCATCAAGACCTTTCAGTGCTTTCTGTGCTCCAATAAGGTCGTTAAAACGTGCTGCGACCTCAGGACATTCTGTTTGGAAGATTTCATATGGATTTTGACTCATAGTTTTCATCTCCTGAAATAGTCTAATTATGTTTTACTTTATAAAAAGTAGGTTTTTCGTCAGGGAAAAAATAAGAGTTTTTCTCCCCGCTGAGAAAACCTAGAATATCCGGTTCAGAGAAAAGAGTTTAGATCACTGAAAACGCTGAAAACATTGAAAATGCTGAAAACATTGAAAATGCTGAAAACATTGAAAATGCTGAAAACATTGAAAACGCTGAAAACATTGAAAAATATGGAGCAAAAATTAAAACAAGCCTTAAAATGAAAGATTTTTAGTTAAGTTTAAAGCCTGACAATGAGAAGATATTTATTAGAAGAAATAGAGAACTAGGAAGTCCTTCAGCATATTCCTAATTAAAATTATTTGGTAACAAATCATCAATAAATTGTCAATAAAAAGAGACAGCTGCATAAAGCAGTATTGAAAGGTTTTGAGGACTGGAAATTCATTACCTTTTTCTCATCTCATCTATTTGACCTTATTATCAGTACATATTGAAACCATACTTATACTTGAACATAACAGGAATCTTTTTAAAACCAGGAGAATAAAAATGAAAATTTTGCTTATCGGCGGAGGCGGAAGGGAACACGCAATCGCCGAGGGAATCAAGAAAAGCAAGCATAATCCCTCTCTTTATGCGTTAATGGCGAAAAAAAATCCCGGAATTGCTTCCCTCTGTGAGGACTTTTTCCTTGAGAAAGAAACTGAAGTTGAAAAAGTTGTTGAGTACGCAAAAGCCAGAAACATCGAAATGGCTTTTGTAGGCCCTGAAGCCCCTCTTGCAGCAGGAGTTGCAGATGCCCTCTGGAAAGCAGGAATTCCGGTTGTAGGGCCTAAAAAAGCCTGTGCAACTATAGAATTTGACAAGGCCTGGGCAAGAAATTTCATGAAAAAATATGAAATCAAAGGCTGCCCTGCATATGAAGTTTTCACAGAGGAAAAACCTGCGCACGATTTTATAGAAAAACTGGGCGACGTGGCAGTCAAGCCCTCAGGTCTGACAGGAGGCAAAGGCGTAAAAGTTATGGGAGACCAGCTCCCTGACCTAGAAGCCGCCAAAGCCTACACAAGTGAGCTGCTTGAGAAAGGGCCTGTAGTCATTGAGGAACGCTTTATAGGAGAGGAGTTTACGCTTCAGGCCTTTGTAGACGGAAAAAGCCTTGTTTTCTTCCCTGCAGTGCAGGACCACAAAAGAGCCTATGAAGGAGATCTCGGACCCAATACAGGCGGTATGGGTTCATACACTGATGCCGGAGAAATCCTGCCTTTTATGCTCCCTGAAGACCTTGAGAAAGCAAAGAAGATTATGAAGGATACCGTAAAGGCGCTTTCTGAGGAAACCGGGACCGGATATCAGGGTGTTCTCTATGGGCAGTTCATTCTTACAGCCAGCGGTCCCAAGGTAGTGGAATTCAATGCTCGATTCGGTGACCCCGAAGCAATGAATGTGATCTCTCTCCTTGAAACAGACTTCGTGGATATCATGTCTGCAGTGGTTAAAGGGACTCTTGGAAATTTGCCTGTAAGCTTTAGCAAGAAAGCAACTGTCTGTAAATATGCAGTTCCTGCCGGTTATCCAGAAAATCCTGAAAAAGACAGCGAAGTAACTGTAGGAAACATAGGGGATGCGTCCATTTATTATGCCAGTGTCTACGAAAAAGAAGGAAAAGTTTACACAACCAGCTCCCGCGCAATTGCAGTTATTGGGATTGCTGAAACTATAACTGCAGCCGAAAAAATTGCCCAGAATGCCCTTGAAAATCTCCACGGCAAGCTATTTTTCCGGAAAGACATTGGGACTGCCGCTCTTATCCAGAAGAGAATTGACCATATGAAAGAACTTAGAGGCTAATTGCCGAAAATAAGGCTAACTGCTGAAAGTAAGGCTAACTGCTGAAAGTAAGGCTAATTGCCGAAAATAAGGCTAACTGCTGAAAGTAAGGCTAATTGCCGAAAATAAGGCTAACTACCTGAAATGTTCTGCAAAAGTACAGCGTGCAAATAAGTACTATGCAGTAGTATAAACTAAAATTCAACCAGAATGAAGTAATTTCGGTTAAAAAAGAGAAACTCAGCTTGAATGAAGAAATTCAGCTTGAATGAAGTAAATTCAGCTTGAATGAAATAAATTCAGCTTGAATGAAGTAAATTCAGCTAGAGTAAGTCGGGGTTGAAGTGATGAAGAAGGATGTACTTTCGATAACTGACCTGTCCAAAGAAGAGATTTATGAACTCCTCGAATCGGCCATGGACCTGAAAGAAAAACGCAAAGCTGGAGAACCTACAGAGTACCTGAAGAACAAAAGCCTGGGAATGATTTTTGAGAAAGCTTCCACAAGAACCAGGGTTTCCTTTGAGGTTGCAATGACCGATTTCGGAGGACATTCCCTTTACCTGAATTCCAGAGATATCCAGATAGGGAGAGGCGAAACCATTGAGGACACTGCCAGAACCCTCTCAGGCTACCTTCACGGAATCATGGCCAGAGTTATGAGCCACGAGACCGTAGAGAAATTGGCCAAATACTCAACCATACCCGTGATTAATGCGCTTTCGGACATGGAGCACCCCTGTCAGATACTTGGCGATTTCATGACCATAATGGAGTACAAGGACAAATTCGAAGACCTGAAGTTCGCCTGGGTAGGAGACGGAAACAACGTCTGTAATTCAGCCCTGCTAGGCTCGGCGATTGTGGGAATGGAATTCGCAGTTGCCTGCCCGAAAGGATATGAACCTAAGCCCGAGTTCCTTGAAAAGGCAAAAGCCCTCGGAGGTAAGTTTACAGTTACGGATGACCCGAAGGTTGCCGTAAAAGATGCGGATATCATTTATACGGATGTCTGGGTTTCCATGGGTGATGAAGCCGAACAGGAGAAACGCCTGAAGGACTTTGCTGCTTTCCAGGTCAATACCGAACTCCTTGGAGTTGCAAAACCGGACGTAATAGTTATGCACTGCCTGCCAGCCCGTAGAGGCCTTGAGATTACGGATGAAGTTATGGACGGCCCGAATTCCGTAATTTTTGAAGAGGCTGAAAACCGTCTGCATGCGCAAAAAGCCCTTATCCTGAAATTGATGAGATGAAAATTTCATCAATTCCAACCTATTTTATATACCAATAAATAATCGTGGATCATTTGGCTTTTGTGGTTTTAAGTTTCAGTTTAAAAATTACTTAAAACCTATTTTAGAAAAAGGAAATTCTTATAAGAGTCCCGGTGAATTTCGCCTTCTGAACAGGCTTTCAAGGAAAAAGTATAAGAACAAAGAGCACTACTATTGCTCCTGCAACATAAGCTACATCGTGCGAGAGTTGCCCAGCCAGGTCAAAGGCGCCAGGTTCAGAGCCTGGTTTCGTAGGAATTCGTGCGTTCGAATCGCACCTCTCGCACTAAACTTTTTTATTAGCTCTTATTTTTGCATAAGTGATCTAATTTTTTACTTTTTTGAATCACGGCAAGAAGCTTGGAGGAAAAGTTTTGGAACAAAAATATGGATTTTAAGATCTATTACTGACAATGTTTTCTTTGGCATTGTTGTTTTTAATCAATATCAGAATAAGTACTCCAATCCATGAGATTAAGAGTAATAACCACCATTTGCTTCTTCCCTTTATTTCCAGTGCCCAATCAGAAATTGGAAGCATTATTGTAAACCAAATGAGCAATGAGAGAATCATTGCAGAGAATTCGTCTAGTAATTCAGTTTCTGCAATTCCTGCAAGAATTCCAAAAACCGCGCCTACAAAGACAATAAGTCCATTCGTAAATCCAAGTGACAGAAATAATAAAAGATTTGGGTTCTGTTGAGCCCATGCTTTGAACCTTTCGTATCTCTCCATATTCCCCCCTCAGTTCAACTCACTAAGCTATGGGGTATGCGATATTAATTCCCGAGTCTCTTCCATAATGGATTAAAACAATGTTTGAGAAAAAGCAGGTAAAACATGCCCGCCTTCTATATGAAGGGGCTTGATACCTGCCGAATCGTCATATCCCACAAAGTATAAAGTTTTAAAACTATTTGTTTTTTTTTAGAATTTTAGTGACAGAACTTTTAATGTGTGTTTTAGCTAAGGGTCACAGAATATCATTGGTTAGAATCCCACCCAGACTTTTTAATCGATAAATTCTCTTCAGTTATTTTTTCAGTTATTCTAATTCACTTGCTTTTTATGGAGCCAGGAAAAGAACTTAATCAAAGGCGCCAGGTTCAGAGTCCAGTTTCATAGGAATTCGTGCGTTCGAATCGCACCTCTCGCACTAAAAATTTTATAGATACTTTTTTGTGATTTTAAGCCGACTTGAGCCAGATTATCTTTTTCTGTCACTGTATTCGGCCCCACATTTGAAAGAATCATTAAAGCTCAAAGTTTCTGTTCAATAACTTAGGGAGATGACCCGATTGTTAATGGATCAGCAATCGCAGCACCGATTAACAGCCCCGTGGAGATCGCCACAAAGGTCAGAGCTACCTGGATCAAACTGGCAATGGAAGAGGAATAGTTCTGTCCCACTAATGCAGCTAAGCTGAGAAACCCAAGTGATCCTGGAACCAGGACCCAGAATGCAGGTATTATAGACACATAATACGGTGTTCTAAGTTTGGATCGTTCCAGAAAAGTTCCTAGCATTGTCATGATGATGGAACCCGTGAAAGCTCCAAAAAGTCCCCCCAAAAAGTAGTTTCCTGCTTGCTGTCCAAAAAAAGTGGCTAACAATACAATTAAAACCCCTAACATGTCCTTGTTTCTTATGCACATCAAGAGGTACATCCCAAAGGTGAAAATAAGAACCCCAATATAGGGAGCCCACCAATACAAAGGAGTTGCCGTGTTGGCTATTATGTAATCTTCGGGCAAACCTACAACCTGGAGGCCTATTATCACTCCAAATAAGAGAAGTAGCAGTATTACAACTCCCTGAACCAGGCGAGCTGCACCAGATACCAGATTGTTTGCTGCCAGTTCGAACATTCCCGTAGACAGAACTGCTCCGGGAATGAAGTAAGCAAGTGCAGGGACCATTATGGTTAGAGACCCGTTTATAATTCCCTGTTTAATACCGAGAAAGAATATCGTGGAAACGATAAAGGCCGTTAGAACAGGCAGAACCAGAGTAAGTCTTGTTTTATCCTTGGAATAAGCCAGTATAAGTCCAGCTATGGCTCCTAATGCTCCACAAAAAAATAACCCATTAAAGGTTGGTAGAAAGAGCATTCCCAGGCCTGTGGAAAACAGTGCGTAACCTAAAATATTTTTAATATAATTATGTTGGCGCTTAACATTTATTATTTCATTAATACGCCTTATTCCCTGTTCAGGCGTTATTTCAGCTAGGACTTACGCAGTTAAA
>NZ_LZPK01000203.1:0-7533 GCF_001729375.1 Methanosarcina sp. A14
ATAAATGTTTTTTCAATAAACGTTTTTCAAGAATTCATTGAGCCTATCCCAAAAGCCATTTAGTCCTTAATCATCAAGAATTTTCAGGATTGTTTTCATGATCAGAAACTTGATTGATTATTCGAAATACATGATTCAGAGAAGCAATTTTGAGTTTTGGGATCAGCTCATTCACATCTGGAGTTTATTCACATCTCAGTGCGTTCTTTGTTCTTTTTAATTCTGGTTATAAACAACCCCACATCCTGTGAGTCTGGGGGATAACCCGTGTATCTATAATTTCAAGCAGGCTTTTCTGCAGTTCCATAATATTCTGGACGGATGCCTGTATAGATTGCGACGGTCGCGGATTTGTCACGTCACGTCCAATAGGGGTTTCAGGCTGGAGTATCACGCAGGATACGTAAGGAGCTATAGCTTCTACAGCCGGAGTTACGGTTTCTAATTCCGTGTTGCTATCTACAACAATCTTGCAAAAGCAATCTCTTGATTGGTTTTTTCTCAGAAGCCTGAAGCACTCTACTGTATTTTCCATATGGGTTTCCCGGGCTTCAGACCCAATACCCCGGAGTGATTCGGGAAGTTTAAAATCTCCGGACACATAGGCAACTTTTTCAGTCAGCTTTCTGGCCTGCTCAGGCAAGGTCATATTGGACTCAAGGTAAAGCGGCGAGCCAAGATTCAACTTTTCTATAAAATCCGCATGTAGGAGAGGTTCTCCTCCTGTAAGGGAGATTGAATGAAGCTTTTTGAAAGGCTGCAGCATAGATTCCAGCTGGCCGATACTTACAGGATTTTTAATTTTCTCAAAACTTCCGCTCCCTTCCACCTGCTCATAGTTACAGGTTCCGGGGTTTGAAAAATCCGTATCACAGTAATTGCAATTGAGATTGCAGCCAGAAAAGCGAACAAAAGCCTGCCTTGTTCCAACGTACGGACCTTCTCCCTGCACAGAACAGAAGACCTCCCTTATAGGAGCAGAAGTAAAATCCAAAGCTGCCATTATATAGCCCCCAGAGGCCTGGACTTTCTCAGGTCCTTTTCGATATCTTCAAATTCGCGGACATAGGCTTCTCCTACTGCTTTCATGAAGCTTGCAACCTGTTTGTCTTCTCCTATCCCTGCTTCTTTTAAATTTCCGTATACATCGTGAGAGACGTTGATACCGAAGTGAATTTTCTGGGACACTGCCGAGGTACTGGCAATCGAAACTGTCAGTTTCTTTCCATTAAGGAAAAGGTCGTCTCCTTCCCTTGTTGTCCGCACCCCGAGATCTGCAAGGTATTCTCTTACAAGGGCTGTGAAAAAACGCTGCCGTGTATAGATAAGTTTCAGGTCCGTAGAATCAAAATGTTCGATAATGAAACTTACCATATCCTCGGACCAGATAGATTCATTTGCCCGCCGGTCTTCCAGGTCGATCATATGCTCGATTTTTACGTCACAGGCCCCTCTGAAAACTACAACCGAATCTTCCTGAACTCCAAAACTGTTGTAGGCCCAGAGAGAGGAAATCTGGCTCCCGTCATAATCATATTTCTCAGGTAAAACAATGCATTTCATAGAAGTCTCTCTGTAAGTTTTTCTGCAAGTTTTTCTGCAAGCTCCTTCTTAACTCTTTCTTTAATACACTTTGCTGGCGGTATCCTGTCCGATTCTGTCATCTGGATTCCAGGCGGTTGCTTTCGGCTCAAATTCCAAACCTTTCCAGAAGAGGATCTTTTACACCTGCATTTTTAAACGCACGTGCCCTGCGCATACAGCTCTCGCATTCTCCGCAGGGAATTTCTTCTCCGTGATAGCAGCTCCAGCTGTACTCAAGAGGAGCTTTTACTTCCAGAGCCCTTCTGACTATTTCCGTTTTCCCAAGTTCAATTAGAGGAGCCAGTAACTTTACTCCGTTTTGAGTGGAGTAGGAAAAAGCTCTGTCCATTGCCTTAACATAAGCAAGGGAATTGTCAGGGAAAGTGCCCGCCTCTTCTCCGTTAAAGCCCACTACAAGGTAATCACATTCCCTGCTTTCGGCAAAGCTTCCTGCGATATTGAGCATTACCCCATTTCTATTAGGTACCCAGACAGCTTTTGCTGAAGCGTCTGTGATTTCTGCAGGGGCCGCTTCGTCAATGTCTTCAAACGATAAAGATGGGACTTCAACATCCCTGTTAACGAGAGAGGTGGATGTTATTTCCGAAAGCCAGTCCAGTTTTATAACCCTGTGCTCAATTCCGAAATATTCGCATACCTTTCGTGAGTACTCAATTTCTCTCTCTCTGGCTCTCTGCCCATAATCAAAGGTAATAGCCATTTCAATGTCTAAATCTTCCGCTGCGATTGCGAGTGCCGCAACTGAATCAAGCCCGCTGCTCAGGAGGGTTATAGCTTTCATTTTCACTCACTAATTAACTTTATTTTCACTCAAGATTTTAACTCTCTTATTAAACTCACTTTTTAAACTTAACCAGCAATTTTATCAATTATTGAAACTTAACTGTCAATTTAACCGATTATTGAAACTTAACTGGTAATTTGACTGGTTATTGAAACTTAAACGGTAATTTTATTGATTATTAAAACTTAACCTGAAATTTAATCGATTATTATAATTTATTCAAAAATTTAACTGATTATTAAAACTTAACCGGCAATTTAATTGATTATTGAAACTTAACCGACAATTTAACTGATTATTAAAACTTAACCTAAAATTTAACTGAGTATTTTAAATTCAATAGGAAACTAAACTTATCATTTAAGCTCAATAGAGAATTTTTTGAATTTGTGATTACAAGATTATCCAGGTTTGTTGACTCAGGATTACCCAGGCTTATTCTTTCAGTATTCTCTGAATACTCTTCAGGGATTATCCCAATAATACCAGTAACTCCTATTTAAAAGTAGCTGTCTTCTTGATAGAAGTTAAGTCGCAACATGTGGATTTGATTGCTCCAGATTCATTACAGGTTCAAGCGAGAAAGCATTCAGATTTCAGGGTAAAAGCAGTTCCTGTCAAGGTTTTAACTTATTAAGTTCCGCTCTAAACTTCGATTACAAAAGTCTGATTATAAACTTTAATTTTAAAATTTCAATTCTTGAAGAAGGCTCTAAAAAATCTGTTTTACCAAATTCTTTTTAGCAAACAGCACTATATATTGAATAGGGAAAGCTAGTCGAAGAGGTGGGAATGCTTGATTGGAATTATTTCGGACTCACACGATAACATGAATGCTATCCGGAAATCAGTAGAGTTTTTTAATGAAAAAAAGGTAAAAGCCGTGCTGCATGCTGGAGATCTCATTTCTCCGTTTACCGCGAGAGCCTTTAAGGATTTGGAGCCAAAACTTTACTTTGTATTTGGAAACAATGATGGAGATAAAGTGACACTTACGAAGCGGTTTGAAGAAATCGGAGCTATTCCCTGTGGGAACTTTGGAGATCTGACAATTGACGGACTGCATATTGCCCTTCTGCACGGGGCAAATGAAGTCCTAGTCAAAGCGCTTGCCAGATCAGGGGAATTTGATGTGGTAGTTCGGGGCCATACTCATGATCCGGGTGTCAAAATCATTGAAGGGGTTCCTGTGATAAATCCAGGGGAAGTCTCGGGCGTGCTTTCAGGAAAGCCAACAGTTGCCATTCTTGAAATCGCAAACCTTAACGTTGAGATAGTCCAGCTTGAGCTGGACTAATTTTACTATTACCTTATTTTTTTAGCGTGCTATGTTTTATTGGTATTTTTTTGGTTTTTTTTGGTTTTTTTGGTTTTTTGACGTTTTTTGGGCAGGCAAACCGAGCCTGATTAACTGGCAGTAATATCGGAAGTTATATTACCTTTCTCACCGTTACTATTTCAATCATTTTTGAAACAATTTCTCATTAAAGGTTATGAAACATTTCCCATTAAAGGTTGTATTATTCATAACAATTTTATTTCTCACTAATGTTTAGCTTTCTCATTAAAGGTTGTAATATCCATGGAATCAGCAGGAACGGAATCTATAAACTCTTTATCCGGCAAGGCAGATGAAACAAAAAAGACTTCCGGAAAAAGGAAAAGTATCCTCATTTTTGCCTGCTCTGGTCTTTCTAACACCGGAAAACTTACAATGCAGGCAGCGTCAGCTCTTGCTTTCAGAAGGCCTGACCTTTACAGGGCTGCAGCTGCTCACAAAGGAGTTGATGCGGTTGAAGACGCAGTATCAGATGGCTTTAAGATTCTTGCCCTGGACGGCTGCTCAGACCGCTGTGCCACAAAAAAACTCGATGAAGCCGGAATGAAAGCTGATGTCTATCTGATGGTTACGGAACTCGGGGTCGAGAAAACAAGACCTTCGGATGTGAAGTCCGAATATGTGGAAAAAATTGTCAGAGCTATAAAAGAAGCCTGAGTTCAACTTCCCAGCATTACTTTAAATTCCTTGTTCAATATCAGTATCCACGCCTGAGAATAGCTATCAATTCCTCTGTATGAGGCATTCGTTCCCTAATTTTTGAGCAGACCAAATCGATATCGTAATCGAGGCGCATGTGCTCTACTATTCCGTTTTCGGTGTCAAAAACGGCGCAGCTTGCCCGAGGATCTCCGTCCCTTGGCTGTCCGACTGAACCCGGGTTTATTATTGTCAGGTTTCCGAGTTTCCTGTTCATGGGGATATGAGAGTGCCCGATAATAAGAAATTCTGCTTCCATGGGCTCCATTGCTTCGTTAATCATATTCTGGATCTCTTCGTCCGTGGTTTCTGGTTTTATGTATTCGAACATAGAGCGAGGGCTTGCATGGGTCAGATAAAGTCTTCTTCCGTCGAGTTTTTCTCTAATCAGGAGGGGGAGTTTCTGAAGGTATTCTATTCCGGATTGATCAAGGATTTTCCAGGTGTATTCCCTGGTCGCGATTGAGAGGTGCTTATATTTGTACCCACACTGGCAGTCTACCTTAAAAGCAACCGCATTATCATGGTTTCCTCTTATTACGGGAATTCCTTTCATGCGCAGAAGATCAATACATTTGTCCGGATCCGGTCCATAGTCAACAATATCTCCTAGACAGATGGCTCTGTCATAAGGAATTTCCAGAACAGTCTCTAAAGCTTCATAATTTGCATGGATGTCGGCAATCAGCAGAATTCTCATATTTTCCCCTTCTCGCTTCATTCACTCTATTTTTGGCTTTTTTCTCTTTATTCTTATAATTTTGTTCTTTGTTTTCCCCTTTAGATTCCTCCGTTTTATTCCTTAATATGTAACCCACGTATTCCTAGTCCCATTACCAGTAAATTAGTTTCCATAGGTGGATGGGTCCAGCCATCAGGTGAGATTGTCTTTTTCTCAACTGAAATTTCAACCTGGTTTTCGCTAAGGCCGCAGTCTCGCATGTAATCCATAGCAAGCTTTTTCCCAAGTTTGGTTGCAGTATCAAGGGCTTCCGAATAAGTATCAAATTTCATCCTGCTTCCCGGGGCAAAGACCAGGAAATTCTTATCTGGGGACATGAGGCTTGCTGGCCGTATCAGAATTTCAACTCTTTTGATGCCTTTTCCCACAAGAGCTCCGACTGCGTTTCCTACCTCAGCGTGTTGAGGAACGATGATTTCTGCATCAATGAGTTCCTTTAGCTCTTCCCTATATGCCCGGACAGGTCCCCCAAGCAGTACAACCGGAACGTCCAGCTTGAATTTAGCAGGATAGTTTCCGTCCAGGATCTTCTCTATGGATTCATATGGAACGTCTGACAAGATATAAGAAAGCAGATGAAGTGCCATGCTCCTTGCAACCCGCTTTTTTACGGCAGTACAGAACTCTCCTGGGGTCATATGCATGAGTCTCGCAAGCTTTTCTGCACCTATTTGTGAAGCTTCGACATCCCATTCAGTGTATTCCCCAAGTACATGCAGAGCGTCAGTAGGAGTGAAACCGATTGCCTGTACGAGGCGTTTTCTGATAAGGGAATCTAACGTCTGAGGATAGACGTCTTTTCGGAGAAGGACATTGATTTCAGGTACCGAAACTGGTTCTTCCCCGATGACCTTCATTACCTCAGCTTCAGTCCTGCTTAATTCTCCTGCCTGATAACCGGATCTTACAAAAAATTTTGTGGGCTGGATGTTCTCTCCCAGATCTTCTCTGAAAGGCACGGGCGTTCTTTTGAGGTTATTCAAAAAGCTCGGGTATTTTACTGCAGCTACTGCAAGTGGGATGACTCGCCTGGGCCCAAGGAAGAGTTCCTTGTTAACAGTCCAGATATGGCTATCTCCTCCTGTAGCTGTTGTCTCCATCCTGATTGCCCGGACGCGGGTCTTCCAGCCTCCTACTATGGCTCCTTCATCGCTAAGGTCGGGAACACCCATACAGATTGAGGAGATGTCCGTGCTCGTGCCTCCTACGTCCACAACCTCACAGGTCTTGAGCCCTGAAAGATGTGATGCTCCTACAAGGCTTGCTGCAGGGCCTGAAAAGATAGTTTCAATGGGTTTTTTCAGGGCATCTCTTATCCCCACTACCGAGCCATCGCATTTAAGCATAAGGAGCCGTGCGTTAATCCCGCGTTTCGTGATCTCTGAAATAACGGACTTCACGAACTGTCTTGTGATAGGGATGAGCTGAGCATTGAGAAAAGCCGTCACAGCCCTTTCGTAAGCTCCCAGTTCCTGGGAAAGTTCATGTCCGCAAACCGCAGGCAGACCCGTAAGTTCAAGAACACGGTCTCTGGCCCTTATTTCGTGTTCAGGATTTCTTGTGCTGAAGTAAGAAGAGATCGCAAAAGCTGAAACCTTATCTTTGACCTGCAAAGCAAATTCTTCTATAGCCTTAAGATCAAGGGCCGCAACCTCTTCTCCATTATGGTTATGCCCACCGGCAGCAAAAAGCACATGTTCGGCCGGTAACTCTTTATCAACCGGATGGTCACCTATAAGGATAAGGGCTACAGGAAAACCTGTGCCTTCAAGGATGGTATTGGTGGAAAGGGTCGTTGAGACCGAAACCAGCTTTACGTTTTCTAAATATTCAGGATTGAGCCCATCAATTACGTTTTTAATGCCTTCAAAGGGGTCGGGATAGGTAGTAAGCGCTTTATTTGAATCTAGAATCTCTCCATCCGAATCCCTTACCAGCGCTGCATCGGTATAAGTACCTCCAGCATCAATCCCAAGACTGTAATGCATATTGAGAATGACTCCTTTTTTCTTTTTCTTGAAATGTCTTTTGACAAATCTTTCTTTCCCTTATTTACTTTCAGGAAAAACAATTAGAAATTATAACTGATTTAATAAAACAATATAGTCTTAAAGTAATAATATCTAAAATTATAAATATCTACTTATTTCATAATAATTTGAAATGATTAAAATTATAAACTCTCTTGAAAATATAAAAAAGAAGCTCCAGTATATCTTGTTAGAAGTTGCTTAATATTTGCTTTGAGATATCTTCTACTTTTTAGGCTTTATTTCTACTTTTTAGGCTTATTTCTATTTTTTAGGCTTTATTTCTACTTTTTAGGCTTATTTCTATTTTTTAGGCTTTATTTCTATTTTTTAG
>NZ_LZPK01000204.1:0-7539 GCF_001729375.1 Methanosarcina sp. A14
TTCTAATTTGAGAGCCTCTAGAAAATTTAATTTATGTGCGTAAACATTTAAAATAATGTATGAGTGTTTCCATGAATTATTTTACTGCATTTATGGATGTGTTGCTGAAACCTTCAGAATTCTTCAGAAAAATTTCCCCTGAGAATAATTTTATTCATGCTTTGATTTTCAGCATAGTATTTCTGTTAATTACAACATTGGTAGGAGACTTTTTTGAAACTATATACATAATTGAAGAATTGACAATTCCCGGAACGATCTTTTTTACAGAAATGCTACACCTTTTGGTTATTAATGCATCTTTTACAATGGGTAATATTATCTCATTTAAACTGCTAGGAGGTGAAGGAAGTTATAAAGACACCTTCATTATAATGGCCTACTCAACTGCGGTTATGCCTATAGAATATTTACCAATGTCTCCGATAAATATACTGATGGGTATTTACTGGGTACATATTTGCAGCCGGGGAGGACAGTTTGTTCATAACTTGAGCTATTGGAAGTCATTCTTTACTGTATTGGCAGGGTCATTTGTCTTTTCGTTTCTGTTCGATTTCACAATAATTGGCTTCTTTTATGCTTTATGAAACCGAAATTCATCGAATCTCCACGTTCTATTCTTCAATTGTCAGAACTCATCCTGTTTTATGCATGTAAAAAAATTTGAAAAATACAGGTATATCGAAACAACCAGAAATTTCACTCAATTTTTAACCTTACATTGCTATTTCACATTTATAAAAAGTAGTGAAATGCCAACGAAAGCTATATGAATAAACTTTTAGATCCGCAGCACAAGGTTTCTAATAATTCCAAAAAATTATACCTTTCGATACCTAATCCCTCAAATAAATCAACCCAAAAAATTCGTCTCCAAAAATAAGTCCACCGCCCGGCTTCCCTCCGAATAAAAAGCCCACCGCCGGAAATTTCATAAACGTTTTCACTCCTGCGGAATCTCGTTGATTTTTGTCAGAAATAGTTGGCTCTGGATAAAAAATCCGCAAAAAAATAGGTTGAGGTGTGGTAACTGACTGAAACTTAACGTAAAAAATTATGAACAGCTATGACAAAAAATGGAAGATAAATGACAAAATAATGCCATTTCATTACTCTACTATAACAAACCGTTGTTGCATAGGATTAGGTTCCAATATATCCAGAGGATGAGAGAACTTTACGCTATGGAAAATAATTGGGCCTTCACCTTTCTCGACTGCAACAAACTTGAACTTGCTGGTTCCACCTTTTCCTGTCATGACAGGTTCATCGGGTATGTACGTTGACTCTACAAAGTAAACACAATCTGGCATCTTTGACAGTAAGCAGTTGTAGCCCGTAGAAGAAGGATTCGACGGTATTGAAATTTCGAATATATCTCCAACTTTCGCATTTATAGGTGGCAATACTTCTAATTCTTGCATTCTTTGATTCCTCCTTTATATCAACTCTCTCACCATTTTTCTGAAAATTTCTGTGTATAGTAGTACTTTAAACAATTTATTTAAGTGATTGAGTTATACGTTAGAATGTTGGTTCAAGTATATACAACTTCCTAACTTTGTATATCATATTATTATGTAAATAATAATATTTGATACTCCTTACGAAAAACAGTATAAGTCTGTTATGGAAAATTAGTCTCAAGTATTCCAGAATTTCTCTTTATTCGTTCTGTGATTTTTTTGTGATTTTTTCTGTTATCCGTCTGTGAGCTCAACTATTGTATAGCAGCTTTTTTTACGAAAAATCAAAACTTAAATTGACTAAATAGTAAAAATTCTAAAAACTGTACCTCCTGGTACTCATTGTTTTAAAAATATCTATTCAAAAAATCCAACCTTAAAAATAAGTCTACCATCCGGCTCTCCTCCGGAAAAAAAGCCTGCCGCCGGAAACAAATCTCCAAAAATCATGATTCTAGCAGCAGTTTGAGTGAAGAATCATAGTTCTTCACTCGAGTGTGTTATTCAGTCTTCTTCATTTTCTTCTACTTCATACATTCAGTCTTCTTCATTTTCTTCTACTTCATCCTCTTCTGCTTCATCCTCTCCTATTTCTTTGGTTTCCTCGGTTTCTTCGGCTTCGCTAGAAGCTTCAAAGTCTTCTAATTCGTCAAACTCATCGCGATCTTCGGCTTCGCCCTCCGGAACCTCGGCTTCATCTTCGGCTCCAGTTGCTTCTATGGTTTCTTTACCTTTGAAAGCTGTGAGTTTCAGATTCTTTTCGGCTTTTCCGTTTTGAATTCTTGCTACACCTGCGACTTTGTCGCCGAGTTTAAGATTAATGATCCTTACGCCCTGGGTGTTTCTGCCCTGGATTGAGATATCTTTCGCAGGGATACGGATAATGATGCCGTCGGCACTGGTAAAGATAAGTTCATCGTCATCGGCTACGGACCGGACTCTTGAGACCGGACCGTTCCTCTCGTTGGTAATGATTGTTATCACGCCTTTTCCGCCGCGGCGGTGCGCAGGGTACTGGGAGTACTCGGTTCTCTTGCCAAAGCCGTTTTCAGTTACGGTCAGGAGGGTCGTGGTTTCATCGACAATGTCCAGACTGACAACCTCGTCGTCCGGGCCGTCAAGAGCCATACCCCTGACCCCTCTTGCAGTTCGGCCCATAGGACGGACATCTTCTTCAGAAAAGCGAATAGCTTTACCTTTCTTTGAAACCATCAGGACTTCCTTTTTCCCGTTGGTAAGGAGAACTCTTACGAGCTCGTCATCTTCATCAAGGGTGACCGCAATTATGCCTGATTTCCTCGGGTTCTTGAATTCCGATAGAGGAGTCTTTTTGATTGTGCCTGCCCTTGTTGCCATGAGCAGGTAGTGATTTTCGTCAAACTCCTTGACCGGGATCATTGCATTAATTGTTTCGCCTTCCTTAAGCTCCAGAAGGTTTACTATGGCTTTGCCTCTGGACTGCCGTGAACCTTCAGGGATCTCATATACTTTTTCCCAGTAGATCCTGCCAAGGTTTGTGAAGAAAAGGATATAGTTATGGGTTGAGGAAATGAAGAGATTTTCCACGAAGTCTTCTTCCTTCATTTCCATGCCGATTATACCCCTGCCTCCACGGCGCTGCATAGTGTAAGTCCTGAGTGGGATACGCTTTATGTAGCCTCCATTAGTAATCGTGACAACAACTTCTTCTTCATGAATCAGATCCTCTTCTCTAACTTCGGCAGCAGACTGCACGATTTTTGTTCTGCGAGCATCTCCATACTTTTCCTTGAGCTCCAGAAGTTCATTTCTGATTATTTCGTACTTGAGTTCATCACTCTCAAGGATTTCCCTAAGTTCACCTATCAGCTTTACAAGCCCTTCCAGCTCCTCAAGCACCTTCTGGGTTTCAAGTCCTGTCAGGCGCTGCAGGCGCATATCAAGGATAGCCTTTGACTGAATCTCATCAAGGGAAAAATTCTCCATTAAACCCTGCTTTGCTTCATCAGCATTTGCCGAACCCTTTATCAGAGCGACAACTTCGTCGATATTATCAAGGGCAATCTTGAGCCCGTCAAGGATATGAGCTCTCTCCTCGCTCTTCTTGAGGCCATAAAGGGTTCTCTTCTGGATAATTTCCATCCTGTATTCAAGATAGATCTCAAGAAGTTCCTTCAGGTTTAGCTCTTTTGGTTTTCCGTCAACAAGAGCCAGATTGATTACCCCAAAAGTGGTCTCCATTTGAGTATGCTTATAAAGCTGGTTTAAAACAACCTTTGGGTTTGTACCTCGAGAAAGCTCGATAACTACCCTGATTCCTTCCCTGTCAGACTCGTCACGAAGGTCGGAAATTCCCATGATTATCTTATCCCGAACTAGCTGAGCAATATTTTCAATCATCCTGGCTTTGTTTACCTGATAAGGAAGCTCGGTTACGATAATTCGCTGTCTGTCTTTTTTAAACTCCTGAATCTCGGCAACTGCCCTTATTTTTAAAGCCCCTCTTCCGGTCATATAAGCCGATTTTATACCTGCTGTCCCAAGAATATGAGCACCTGTAGGAAAATCCGGCCCTTTGATTACGGTCATGAGCTCAGGAATCGTGATGTCAGGATTTTCAATAAGCATAAGAATGCCGTCAATGACCTCCACGATGTTATGAGGGGCCATGTTTGTTGCCATCCCTACTGCAATACCTGTGGACCCATTTACAAGAAGGTTCGGAAGTTTTGCAGGAAGGACTTCAGGCTCTTCCATTGACCCGTCGTAATTTGGCATGAAGGGAACTGTTTCCTTGTCGATGTCTACCAGCATCTCTTCTGCGATTTTGTCCATACGGACTTCAGTGTAACGCATGGCAGCAGCCGAGTCACCATCTATTGACCCGAAGTTTCCCTGCCCGTCAATTAAAGGATAACGAAGGGAGAAATCCTGGACCATACGCACAATAGTGTCATAGACTGCAGTATCCCCGTGAGGGTGATATTTACCGAGAACGTCTCCCACCACACGGGCTGACTTCTTGTAAGGCTTGTCATGCGTGATCCCTGCCTCTTTCATGGCAAAAAGGACCCTGCGGTGAACTGGTTTCAAGCCATCCCTTGCATCGGGAAGAGCTCTTCCAACGATCACACTCATCGCATAGTTAATGTAAGAGCGTTTCATCTCATTTTCGATAAGAATGGTAGTAACCCCACTCTGACCTGGCTCCATACCTTTGTCTTCGGGATCATCTGAAGCAGGGTCGGACACGTTTAATTCCAGTTTTTTGCCCGAGTCTTCCAGTGTAAGGGGGGCCGAAACGTCCTCATTTTTCATCCTTTCATCTTTCTCTTCGGGGATAAGGGTAGACTGATAAGATTTTTTCAATTCATCTTCGAGTTTCTTCTCATCTTCATATTTTGCCATTTTTAGCCACCTTAGATGTCCAGGTTTACGACCTCTTTTGCATGCGCTTCTATGAAGTTCCGGCGTGGCTCAACCTCATCTCCCATGAGGACTCTGAAGATCTCATCAGCCCGAATTGCATCTTCCAGTGTCACCTGTAAAAGAATCCGGCTTTCAGGGTTCATGGTGGTTTCCCAGAGCTGTTCAGGGTTCATTTCTCCAAGCCCTTTATAACGCTGGATTCCAAGTCCTTTTTCCCCGAGTTCTTTCTTCTTTGCTTCCAGTTCCCTGTCAGAGTGTATGTAGTACTCAGCTTTGCCTTTCTTTATGCGGTAGAGAGGAGGCTGGGCAATGTATACGTATCCTTCGTCAATCAGAGGCCTCATGTAACGGAAGAACAGCGTGAGAAGAAGAGTCCTGATGTGTTCTCCATCCACATCAGCATCAGTCATGATAATGACCTTATGGTAGCGGGCACTTTCCAGGGTGAAGTCCTCGCTGACTCCTGTTCCAATGGCAGTTATTAGGGAAATAATCTCCTCGTTTTTCAGGATCTTTGCAAGTCTGGATTTTTCCACGTTCAGGATTTTGCCTCTGAGAGGTAAAATAGCCTGAAAACTCCTGTCTCTACCCTGTTTTGCCGAACCACCTGCCGAATTACCTTCCACGATGTAGATCTCGCAGACTGCAGGATTCTTTTCCGAGCAGTCCGCAAGTTTTCCTGGAAGAGTGCTTACTTCGAGAGCATTTTTTCTCCGGGTCAGTTCTCTTGCTTTTTTTGCAGCTTCTCTGGCTTTCTGGGCAAGAAGGGCTTTTTCAAGAATAACATTTGCAACCTTGGGATTTTCCTCAAAGTATTCCGCAAGCCCGTCAGTTACAAGGGAGTCTACAATTCCTTTGACATCACTATTTCCAAGCCTTGTCTTGGTCTGCCCCTCAAACTGGGGTTCCATGAGTTTGACGCTGATGATTGCAGTCAGTCCTTCCCTTACATCATCGCCTGTGAGCTTTATGTCTTCTTTGGAAAGCTTGTTAGCTTTAATATAATCATTTGCGACCCTTGTCAGTGCGGTCTTGAAACCGATAATGTGAGTTCCGCCTTCGTGGGTATTGATATTGTTTGCGAAAGAGTGCACGTTTTCTGTATAGCTACCTGTGTACTGCATTGCAATTTCTACTACCATATCGTCCCTTTGCCGCTCAAAATAAATTGGATCGTGAAGAGGCTGTTTCTTATTGTTTAGATACTTCACGAACTCTACAATTCCCCCTTCATAGGTGAAAGTTTCAGGCTGCCCTTCTGGGGTTCTTAAATCCTTGAGGCTGATAGTAAGGCCCCTGTTCAGGAAAGCCAGTTCTCTTAAACGGTTTGACAGGATCTCGTAATCGAAATCTAATGTCTCAAAAATTTTTGCGTCCGGTTTGAAAGTAGTCTTCGTACCTGTAGTATCCGAGGTTCCGATTTCTCGGACATCATCCTCAGGCTTTCCACGATTATATCGCTGGAAATATTTTTTGCCATCTCTTGCCACTTCTACTTCCAGCCATTCCGAAAGTCCATTTACAACAGAAACCCCTACTCCATGCAGTCCCCCTGAAACCTTATAGGTGTTCTTGTCGAACTTTCCTCCTGCATGCAGAACAGTCATTACAACTTCAAGAGCTGATTTTTTGTGAAATGGATGGAGGTCGATGGGTATACCTCTTCCATTATCCAGGACTGTCACACTACCGTCCGAGTTGATTGTAACATTTACCCTGGTACAGAAGCCCGCAAGAGCTTCATCAATACTATTGTCTACTACTTCATAGACTAGGTGGTGGAGCCCGCGACCATCCGTGCTCCCTATATACATGCTGGGACGCTTCCGGACAGCCTCCAGGCCTTCCAGCACCTGGATGTGCGAAGCATCGTAAACCTGTTTATCACTCATCTTAGTTGATTCTCCATAAAAATCTAGTAGAGTTATCTAAATCACGTAACATTATATTTTTTTTAAAAAATTCGCGGGGAAACTTTTGTCAAAATAGATCTTAGAATTCGTATCAATCCAATAAGACTACAGTTTTTATCTACTGCTTTTTATATATCAATTTTATCTTTTCTGCCACGAACCAAATTCAATATGCGCTCATACATTTTAAGCCTTTAGATTCCCTGAAAATTACACAAGATTTTTCAGTATCAATTCTCTCAAAAAAGGCAATTTTTAGCATAATTTTATGCCCAAATATGCACTTTTCATACTAATTTTTTAATACGTCTTTAGTTTAAATTAATATTTGCTGTTTCGCTCGCAAAATTCGTGTCTCAAAAGGGTTCAGAGCAGGAGTCGCGGCATTTGCACTGTTTCTCAGCAGATTTTTATATATACAGTCCCAGGGTCTCTTTCTAAACTCAAAAAACAATTTCCAAATAAAATAGCAGTTTGGAACGCTTTTTAGTTATCATGATGTACCGCCTGTATATCCTGATGTACCATCCCCACGGGGTCTGCTTGCATTTTTAAAAACAAGATCTTTTCACGTTAGTTTATAATGTTTCTATATAAATTTAACCAGCAAGTATTGGGCCTCAACCGTTAACCTGCAACCGTTAAGATGTTGATTTCGTCGTTGCTGAAGTTTTCGGTCAAGCCTTTTTCAATTAAGCCTTTTTTGAAAAGGTTTGTGATCACGCTGACAGGGTTTGGGGATAAGTTCA
>NZ_LZPK01000205.1:0-11773 GCF_001729375.1 Methanosarcina sp. A14
TTGCAGTTTCCGGCAATTACGCCTATTTAGCTGCTGGTGATAACGGTTTTGTGGTTGTTGATATTAGCACCCCTTCTTCTCCGACCCTTAAAGGAAAGTATGAAACTGGATATGCTGACTGTGTTGCAGTTTCCGGCAATTACGCTTATTTAGTTGAAGACTCTGATGGTCTTGTGATTTTTGATATCAGTAATCCCTCTTCTCCAATTCACAAAGGAAGCGAAAGCCGCCATATTGGCATTTGTAAGGCCATTTCAGTTTCAGGTAATTACGCCTATATTGCTAATTCTGGTCTTGTGATTGTTAATATTAGCAATTCCTCTTCTCCAATTGTAGAAGGAGGATTCAGTTCTTCCTGGGGAATTTTGGACGTTTCAATTTCCGGCAGTACTATCTATGTAGCCGATTCCAATAATGGTATTTTGGTATTAAAAGCCAATTTAGAACAGTCAGTAACTTCTGTTATGAATTCCAGTTTAACACAGCCTGAAAATAACACTCAGAGCCTTAAACAAGAAAATGAGAGTGCAGTAGCAAATGTTAAGCAGACGCCTGAGCAGAAAAAAGAGACCCGCGCTCCTCCAAAAGAAAGCAAAAAAACTCCAGGATTTGAACTAATTTGGGGGATTGTTAGTTTGCTAACTATATTTTACATAAAAGGAAGTAACAAAAGGTAGTTATACTGACTTTTTGGAAAAATTTCCAAAAATAAAAAAAATTATTTTTTGAAGATGTATAAAAATAATAGCAATTCCCAATGTTTTCGGTCTAACTATTCAAAAAATATATCATAATAAATATTAGAGTTTATTGATACCTAAAAATAGAATATATGTATAAAATTTATGCCTATATCTCAGTTTATTGGAATCCCATGAGTTTCAATAGTCAATATTGAGTAAATAATTTATAGTAGTCTTGCATATTATGAACTATGCAAGATAATTTCTTAAGACAGGTTGAAATTATATTTTGTATTTGCCTGATCATTCTTTTTCTAATTTCCTGTTATAACACTTAACGGAAGAAGAGTTTACATCTTTACTCTCTTCAACGATACATGCGATTTACAGGCTCGATAATTATAACTACCAGGGTCTGGTGCTCATAATTGACTCTATAAAGCAGCCTTAAATGCCTGGACCGTAGTCTGAAAAGCTTTTCCTTACTCTCAATTATTCTTTTTGCTCGCGGTGGGACCGGATCGAGGACAAGTTCATCAAGAGTTTCTTTGACTCTGGAGTAAGTCATTTCATCAGCCGATTTCAAAAAGGCTTGCGCAGGGATGTCAATAAGGACTTTAAACATTTTAGAGCCTCAAAGTTTCATTGCTATTAAGCGGTAATGTTATCCGATTTATTTCTCAAACTTCTTTTTTTCTGAATGTTCATTTTGGTTTAATTGTTTGTTGCAGGTTCCAGCAGTGCTGAGATTATGAATAGAGATTATAAATAAGATTTTTACTGTGGTAATTCTCTTTCTCACAGTATGAGCAATACCATGTTAATCAACACAGACCAAAGATCCTACACTAATTTGGGGGTTTGTTAACATTTTTACTGCCTTAGTAATAGAATTCATTTTGCTGCCTTAGTAATAGAATTTATTATCTACAATATCTGATTTAGTTATTGTAAGAGTAATTTTTTTATCAGATTCAATATTAAACTAAAAATATTTTTATTTTCATGAATGATATATAGAGTCCAAATAATATATTATTTCTCGAAAGGTGCAAGTTTCTACGAGAAACTGTAATAGTTAAATTTGTATAATTTTTTTATAACTTTAATTATTAACGCAAAGTTTCTCATTGAATATCTTTTTTATCTTCATTATATTTTATATAAATGCCCAGAAACATAACAAAAATAACGGGTGCAAGTGCCATCATTCCAATTAAGCCGAAACCGTCTGCAATTGCATCTACACCTTCATGTGCAGATGCTAGTCCGACGGTCATTGATGTGAGAAATGTTACAGCCATAGAGCCTGTTGCAACTCCACCTGCATCGAATGCTATACTTATGAAATCTTTGTCGCAAAACCATAATAAAACAAATACGAATAGATAACCTGGGACTATTATATACAGAAAAGGGATTCCATAAATTATTTTTGCCATTGCAATGGCAACGAACACAGCAATTCCAGAGGAAAGAACATAAAGCATAAGTTTTGATCTTATATAACCATTGGAAGACTCTTCAATCTGGTAACATAATACCCTTACAACAGGCTCTGCAAAAGTTGAAAGGAATCCAAGCACGAAACCTATCGGTATTAAAATGTTTTTTTTGTCGGAATTGCCGAAAAATTCACCAATCTCTCTTCCTATAGGAAAAAAGCCACTGTATACGCCATAAAGAAATAATACTATTCCAAATCCGGCTAAAATTAATCCGGTATACAGTTTTATTAATTGTGAAAACGGAAGCTTTAAATGTGCTTTTTGAAATAGAGCAAAAAAAATTACAAGAGGGACAAGTGACTGAATAACTTCAAAGAATACAGGCGAGATTCCCTCTGTAACTGAGTTCATGAAGACAGAACCCCCAGCAACATTACAATAACTACAGGGCCCATGGAAGCTAATCCCATGATTCCGAAATTATCTGAAAGTTCAGACTTCTTTTGTAATACTGCAACTATTCCGATTCCAAGAGCCATAATAACAGGTACAGTTATAGACCCTGTGGTCACACCTCCTGCATCGAAAGCGATTGCCAGGTATTCACTCGGTACAAAAAATGACAGCGCGAGTATAATTAGATAGCCTGCTGCAAACAGATACCTGATTGGAATTCCATAAATTGTTCTGAAAATAGAAATAACTACAAACAAGCCAACTCCAAAGGCTATAGAGATTATTATCATATTACTATCTATACTGCCCTGTGAAACTAAATTAACCATGTTACTTAAAACTCTTACATCAGGCTCCGCAATGGTTGTTAGAAACGAGAGTAGGAAGACTACTATTGCAATAAAAGCAAGTGAATTATGCTTGGGCAAATCAGCTCCTATTGCCTCACCCATTGGAAGTATACCAATCTTAACGCCTACAAGAAAAAAAATCATTCCCAGTGAGATAAGTAATATGCTCGTCAAAAAAGATGCAAGCTGGTTCAAACTAGTACCAACTAATGTCAGCATGAGCAAAAGTATTGCAAGCGTTAAAGGAAATACTGCCTGCACAACTTCAATAATAGTCTCTTTAATATCACATATCATAAAAATTTCCCTCCGCAATAGATAGAATTTACTTTACAAATTACAGATCTGAGCTGTTTAAGGTAAATTTCATCAATGAGACATATTGAAAATATCAATTATTGCTAAACTGGTGAAGTATCTTCGCCACGTTGTTAAGTTGAAAGAGCAGACGATCCATTGTATTTACATGTCTATATATATTCATTAATCTTAATATATTATGAATTTAGAAATTCTATTTTCTACAAGGATTTTTAAATTTCCTATTTCAGCTTTAGACATCTGGTTTAAATCGTAGATTTCATATCTGAATCTTAATTGCCAATTCCCCAATTAATTATATGACTAATATTATATAATACTCTTTGAGCACAAGTCTCCGTCTAAATAAAATATAGATAGCAAGTAAATTTACTTTTTCTACTCCTTGATTTTAAAATAATCCTTAACAGACCTCATTGTTATGCTATTTCTCTTTTAACCGTGGTAACGGCTAATTTTCATTGTTTAAAATTATCACTATTGAGAATAGCAAATGTCAACCAGATCTAACGAAAAAAATAAGTTTTTAAGTTAAATTCAAACTTGAAAGTCTCCAGATAGGAACATTCATAATTTCCTAAGTGGAGTTACTCATATTTCTCTGTTAGAGTGCAACATATCATAAAGTGGATGACAAATTCCAAATACTTTATCCAGAGAAACTACAAACCCAATCCCTTTTCCGGGTTCGTTGAGGTTTACAGCCTCAATAATACTATTTTTGATTTTATCCTCAATTGTCGATTCAGCTACTGTGAGGACGATTTCCTTTTCTGGTTCGATCATTAAGCCAAGAATACTTTTATTCTCATGAACTCCTGTACCGCGACCAAATAAGATTGTTCCGCCATGGGCACCGGCTTTTCTTGAAGCCTTAATTACCTCATCGCCCCAGCCTTTTTTTACAATTGTGACTATTAATACAAAATCTTTCTCATTGCACACTCTCTCTACCTCCGTTAAATCTTATGTAAACACCCAGAAGCATAACGAAAATGATGGGCGCCAGTGCTATCATCGCAATCAGGCCAAAGCCGTCTGCGACAGGATCTGTCCCCTCGTATGATGTAGCCACTCCTACAGCCATTGACATCAGAAAAGACACAGCCATCGGACCTGTTACAGCTCCTCCTGCGTCGAATGCAATACCCACAAAATCTTTGTCACAAAGCCATAACAGAATAAGGACAAATAAATAACCTGGAACTATTATGTATATGAAAGGTATCTTATAGACAATTTTTACCATTGAAATCGCAGACAACATAGCAACTGCGAAGGAAAGCATATAGAGCATAAGATTTGATCTTATATAGCCACTGGAAGATTCCTCAACCTGATAACACAATACTCTTACAGAAGGTTCCGCAAAAGCAGCAAGTAAACCAAGAACAAAACCTAGAGGAATTAAAAAGTTCTTCTTAGAATCGCCAAAGAACTCCCCTATCTTCGTTCCTGCAGGGAGAAATCCGTTATTGACTCCATGAAGAAATAAGATCATACCAAATGCAGTGAAGGCTAGCCCTATATAAAGTCTTACTAATTGTGATAATGGCAGCTTTAAATATAATATCTGAAGGGATGTGAAGAAAATTATTAGAGGAGCAATTGATTGGATAACTTCAAAAAACACGAGCCAAAATCCCGTAATTTCTAAACTCATGAAGACAGAACCCCCAGTAGCATGAGACTCAATATGGGACCTATAGTCGCTAGGCCGATAAGTCCAAAACCATCAAGTTCAGATCTATCTTGCAATACTGAAGCTATCCCGACTCCAAGGCCAATAATCACAGGCACAATCATTGCTCCTGTAGTCACACTTCCGGAATCAAAGGCAATTGCCAGATAATCAGCAGGTACAAAGAAAGACAGCATGAGTATGATTGAATAACTTCCTGCAAACAGATATTTGATCGGAAATCCAAAGATTATTCTCAGGACGGAAATAACCATAAGAAAACCTACTCCAAAGGATATAGAAATTATCAGTAAATTGTTATCTATACTCCCTTGTAAAGCTGAGTTTATCATGCTAATTAAAACACTTACATTAGGTTCCGCTACAGCTACAAAGGACGAGAGTAGAAACACCATCACTGCGATAAAAGCCAGTGAGCTGTGCTTAGGCAAATCAGCTCCTATTGCCTCACCTATAGGAAGCATACTCAGCTTAACCCCGGTTAGAAAAAAGGTCATTCCGATTACAGTTAGCACTGTAGCTATCAAAAAGGAGATCAGATCATCCAGGCCTATACCGACGAACACAAGCAACAGTAACACGACTACAAGTGTTAAAGGAAATATAGCTTGGACGACTTCCTGAAAAGTTTCTTTAACATCACGCATCATGAAAGTTCCACCAGATAGATAAATAAGCACTTAATTAAGCGAGCAAATAAAAATGTTTAAATAAATATAAAAATAAACACTAAATTCTAAATCTGCCACTTGTGAGTATTCAAGTACTTTTGACCCCAAAAATTTTAGAATATAAGCATTAACAATATAGTTACTATAAGTATGTAAACATTATAGCTAAGTTAAATCTTTCATTATAAACTCTCTCATTATAAATAACAAAATGGAACTTCTCTTTATTCCGCACCGTCCTCGAAAAGCTTTCTAACTTCCTCAACATTTTCAGGTGGGCTGATCACAAGCAGAATATCATCCGCGAGAATTTCAGTCTCAGCTTCCGGTCCGGGAATGATTTTATGACTACGTGAGATTGCAAGTGCGGACACTCCATAGTTCTTCCGAAGATTGAGTTCCCCAAGAGTCATTCCTGCTGATTTTGAGAATTTCCCTACCCTGATACTCCGGATTTCCACATCTGCAAAATCAAGAGCCAGATCGCAGATTTTTTTCCTGGGGATGCCAGTACTTCGAAGCATCTTATAATGGTCGGCACGTAATGTTGAAGTAAGGGAATAGATTTCACTGCTGGGAACTAAGTATCTGTGAAGTACCCTTGTGAAAAGCTCTATTGAGCTTTCAAACTCATCAGAAATGACTTCATCTGCCCCAAAATCATAGAACTTATCCAGCTCACTCAGGAAATGTGTTCTGGCAATGATGTGGATTTCCGGATTTAACCTTTGGGCAGCTTCAATTATTCTTTTAGCGCTCGGAGGATCACCTGCGGTCACGACAACAGATTTCGCGGTCTGGATGCCTGCATGTTCCAGTACAGCATTCTGAGCAGCATCACCGTAAAAAATACGCTCTTCCTTCTGCTTCTCTATCCGTACGACTTCAGGATTCATGTCAATTACTATGTAGGGAATTGAAGCTGCTTTTGCAGCAGTCACGACATTTCTACCGTTTATCCCAAATCCTACTATAATTACGTGGTTTTCAAGTTTCTCTTCAGATTCTTTTTCTTTAAATTTACTGTACCAGCCCTGTTTCAAGATTGGGGGAAAAGGCAGAAAGTCAGCAAAAGTCGTGGTTCGATACCCTATACTCATAAAAAGAGGGGTAAGCACCATAGAAAGTACTGCAACATCCAGAAATTCCTGGTACATGAGAGAGGAAATTAATCCACTTGCAGAACCTACTTTTGCAAGGATAAAGGAAAATTCTCCAACCTGTGAAAGGGAAAATCCAACCAGAATCATTGTATGCAAAGGAAAACCTATGAGAAAGGTGCTCAAACTGTTTGCCAGAGCCTTCAGAAGCAGCACAGCCAGGGTAGCAGCCAGGATCAGGAGCAGATGTTCTCTTAATATGTTGAGATCAAGCAGCATCCCTATTGAGATGAAGAAAATACTCATGAACATGTCCCTGAATGGAATTATATTCCCAAGAGCCTGAACCGAATACTCAGACTCCGAAATAATAAGGCCAGCAAGAAAAGCTCCCAGTGCCAGAGATAGTCCAACCATGGAAGTCAGCCAGGCGACAGAAAGCCCTATTACTATAACACTCAGGAGAAAAAGCTCGTTATTTCGTGTCTTTGCCACATGGTACATGATAAAAGGAACGACATATCTGGCGCTTAGAAAAGTGAACACGATGAGCCCAAGGCCCTGCAGGATAAGCTCTAAAAATGACTTTTCAGTCCCTGGAGTGCCTGCGAGGACTGGAATTAAGAGAATAATTATCACTGCAGCGATATCCTGAAAAATCAGTATTCCTAAGGAAGTCCGCCCGTGAAGGCTATAAATTTCTCCTTTTTCCTGTAAGAGTTTAAGAACAATTGCAGTGCTGCTTAATGCTACTAAAAACCCAAGAAAAATCGAAGCTTCTCTGGAATGTCCAAGCCAGAGGAATATAAGAGCAACGATAACTGAAGTTATGGAAAGCTGCAAACCGCCTCCAAAAATTACAATTCTGCGAAGCTGTAAAAGGTCGCGCAGTGAAAACTCAATACCTATGGTAAAAAGCAGGAGTACGACTCCGATTTCGGCCAAAAATTCTATGTTTCCAATCTCTCTAATAAGTCCAAAACCAAAAGGTCCAGCAAGAATACCTGCAAGTAGAAAACCAATCAGTGGAGCTATTTTTAATTTTGAGAAAGTAAATACTACAGGAATAGAAAGTCCGAAGATGATCAGAAGGTCGGTTAAAAGATTCGTCGCCATCAATATATAATGATTTTTTAAATAATATAAATTTCATTGACCTGGGCCCTCGAGAAAAGGTAGTAACATACTAAAACTAATATGGGGAAATGAATTAGCTATTTTAACAAATAAAAGAGCATGGTAGACATTTTTAAAACATGAGATATTTTAGAAAATTAAAGAATTATGTGGAGTATATTTGGATAAATAAGATAAAAATAAGCATATGGGGATTTAAAAACCGCTTTTAGTCTTCATAGCTTAAAACAAAGTCTATTTAAAAGTTAAAAATTTACTCTAGCCTTTATCCCTCTCTGAAGGCCATGTTACTTTCCTGAAATTGCTTAATAAAGAATCAATTGCTTTTCTGTCTATTTATGCATATATGCCCTCTTTAAAAGAAGGAAATAAGGAAATCCTAAAAAAAATGAATTTTTAAAAGAAAATGAAACAATTAGAAAGTGTAAAATCAAAAAAAACCTCAAATAAAAAGGTATTTTTAAGTTTTTTTTCGAAAAAAAAGGATTTTTAAAACTTGATTAGATAAAAAAGTATTTAAAAGATTTGTTTAATATGAATATTGGCATATTTAAGACATATTTTCTCTAAATAAGCTGAAAAAAGAGGGATTTAATTTCCTAGAACAGGGTTCATTTTATTGTACTCTGGAAGTCTCTCCTATAATTTTTCTTTCAGCTTTCACTGAGGTTTAATTGTGAAATCTAAGATTATGAACTATTTTAATGCATCTGAAGAAGAATTTTCAGACTGGAAATGGCAATACAGGCATAGAATTGAGACCGTAGAAGAACTTGAAAAATTGATTCAGTTATCAGAGACCGAGAAAGAAGATATAAAAAAAGCTCTTGAAGTTTTTCCTATGGCAATATCTCCTTATTATGCTTCTCTTATAGATCCGACAGATCCTAACTGTCCTATTCGAATGCAGGCTGTACCCAGTTCAGCCGAACTTAAAAAATCTTCCTGGGAACTCGAAGATCCCCTATGTGAGGATAAGGATTCCCCTTCTGAAGAGAGCTGTATAACCCATAGATATCCTGATAGGGTGCTTTTCCTCATTTCAAACCGCTGTGGGATGTATTGCAGACACTGTACCCGCAAGCGAAGGGTCGGCAACAGAGAGTACGACTATTCTGAAAAGGTAATCAGAGAAGGGCTCGAGTATATTAGAGAACATCCTGAAATAAGGGATGTCCTGCTTTCGGGAGGAGATGCCCTGCTCGTTTCCGATGAAAGGCTGGACTGGCTCCTGGGAGAACTCTTTGACATTCCTCACGTGGAAATAGTAAGGATAGGTTCAAGGGTTCCTGTAACCCTCCCTCAGCGCATAACCCCTGAATTATGTGAAATTCTTGAAAAATATCCGTCAGTCTGGCTTAATACCCATTTCAATCACCCAAAAGAGATTACCCCGGAAGCTAAAAAGGCAATGAGAATGCTAGCAAAAGCCGGAGTTCCTCTTGGTAATCAGTCCGTACTCCTCAGGGGAGTCAATGACTGCCCGATGGTAATTAAAAAACTTTGCCACGAACTCCTTAAGATAAAAACAAGGCCTTATTATCTCTATCAGTGCGACCTTTCCTTTGGGCTGGAGCATTTCAGGACCTCAGTTTCGAGGGGAATAGAGATCATTGAGATGCTTAGAGGACATACATCGGGTCTTGCAGTTCCTACTTTTGTTGTTGATGCCCCTGGAGGAGGAGGAAAAATTCCTGTAGGTCCTAATTACCTGATTTCAAGCTCGGACACAGGAGTCGTCCTTAGAAATTACGAAGGGGTGATCTGCATGTACCCAGAACCTGAAGCTTATTCCTGGGAGTGTCAGCAAGCCTGTTCAATCTGCGATAAGCATCCAGGGCTTAAAAGTGGCACAGGCATTGCAAAACTATATGACGAAGAAAATGACATAATCGCTCTCGAACCCGAAAGCCTCGAAAGAAAAAAGCGTTTCTAAAGAAAAGAGTAAAGGAAATAAACCAGGAAAATCTCCTCAAGTCAAAAAACTTTAAAAACGTAAGGAGGAAAAAATATGGAAAAAAACCTTCCCTTTATTCTTGAAATTAAAGAAGAACTGGCGGGATACTGGAAAAAGATAAATCTGGAGATTGGAGGATCAAGAGCTGATCTTGTAATTGATTACTACAACAACAGAATAAAAGTTATGAATTTTACCGGAATTTTTGAGAAAATTTCAGAAGTTCTTAAAATCGTTGCTAAAGTAGAAAAAATTGGGAAGATAATCGTATATACGCCTCTGGAAAACATAAAAGAGCTTGAAACCTGTGGATATGTAGAGGAAGGAAACATCAAGGGGTACTATGCAGGAAAAGACTGCCATGTTTTCTCAAGTTACCCTGAAACTTCCAGAGGAGTTTCTTCTAATAAAGGGAAAGAAGACCAGATAATTGAAAGCTGTCTCAGAAAAGTAATGATATCCAGAAGAAAACTGAAAAAACCGGATGGCTCCCAAAAAAATGAGAACATAAGAAAACAAGGAGAGAATATCGGGTTTCAGGAAGAGTACAGGCTCAAGCCTGCAGTCCAGGCTGATGCCTCAGCAATGGCAACTCTTTACAGGCAGGAGTTTAAGTTTTATCCCACTCCTTTGCACATGAAAAGTTATCTTCTAAAAACCATGGACTCGAATGTTCTCTATTTCCTTGCAGAAAAGCAAGGAACAATCTTGAGCCTTGCTTCGGCAGAAATGGACCCAACAAACAAGTGTGCAGAAATAACCGACTGCCTGACAATTCCTTCCGAGAGGGGAAAGGGATTGATAAAAGAGCTCATCAAAGCTCTGGAAAAAGAACTTTTAAATAGAGGCTTCAGAAGCTCTTATACTCTCTGTAGAGCTTCATCTCTAGGAATAAATGCAGCTTTTGCTTCTCTTGGCTATGCTTACACAGGCAGGCTAGTTAACAACTGCAAGATTGGAAATGGATTTGAAGACATGAACATCTGGTGCAAAATGCTTAAAAAGAACAGGTCAAAACAAAGAATAAACTAAAGCAAAAAAACTGAAAGAAACCGGAAATTGGCAGGAGAAAAAGTCCATTCAGCCAAAAACTTATTTGATTTTGCTTTCAAAACTCCACAGTGTTGAGTATTTTGATTAAAGAAGTTCTTGAGTATTCTGCTCAAGCCTGGTGGTAATTTCCTTTGCAGCTTGGGCTGTTACGTAATCTATATAGGCTTTTTGTGAGATCAGGCCTTTTGTGGAGTCCTTCAATTCCACATTCCCACTTATTAACTTTTCTCCTTCCCGAGAGCTACTGTTTACGAAGGTTACAGTTACAGATCCTTCTTTAAATTGATCAAAATATTTTACGTCTCCTCCAGTTGAGGTATAGAAGAAAAAAATATTCAGATTTGAAAAGGTATAAACAGGCGTATAGACTCCGTCACGTTTACTGATATTAATCAGGAGGGCTTGAGAATTATACTTGTTCTTTACTTCGTCGGTGATTGATACCTCCATGCCTGCTTTTTCCAGTTCAGTATCAAGGTTTTTTCTAAGAGATTTCGAAAAGTAGTCGTTACCTTCTATATGGAGGCAAATCCTACCTGGAAAGTCAATTTGAGGGTTGCTTGTGGAGTAGGAACTTACCATGGAATTAGCTTTGGTCTCGCTCTTTGCCGCCTTGAAGTCCAGAATATAAAAGGAAGAAAAAATAATTGTAAGAATAATTACTGCAAGAAAAAGTCTTCTATTTACTATGATTTCTTTCATGCTTCTAAGAGTTATGTTTTGATCTTAAAAAAGATGGGTTGAGGAATAGTCAGAATCTATCTCAAAAATTTCATTGAAAGTTTAAAATTTGTTCCTGAATCAGAGGTTTATTTACCAAATAGATCTGAAAATCAGTGTTAGGGCCAAAAATTTAGATAACATCCAAAAACGAGACTCAGAAAAAATTAAACTC
>NZ_LZPK01000206.1:0-12769 GCF_001729375.1 Methanosarcina sp. A14
TCAATCCTTTTTTTTTTATAGCATTATTCGGCATACGAGATTGCAACCCGGATAGGACTGATGTGAGGTGTGATGTATGGGTAAAAGAATCATATCACAAAATAGGGGTAGAGGTACTCCTACCTACAGAGCTCCTTCTCACAAGTACAAGGCAGAACTGAGGCACCCCCGTGTTGACGAGAACACGTCGATTCAGGGGAAAGTCATTAATCTCGAGCACGACCCTGCTCGCTCAGCTCCGATAGCAAAAGTTGCCTTTGAAACTGGGGAAGAACTTCTCCTGCTTGCCTCGGAAGGAATTGCAGTAGGGAGCACAATTGAGTGCGGAGACGATGCCGATGTCAAGCCAGGAAATATAGTTCCTATAGGAAAGGTGCCTGAAGGTTTCTTTATCTGCAATATCGAGTCAAAGCCAAATGATGGTGGCAGATTCGTGCGCTCTTCCGGTGTATACGCAACTATCGTAACCCATGAGCCTAACAGGACTGCAGTGGCAATGCCTTCAGGTAACATTAAATGGCTTAATCCTAAGTGCAGAGCAGTTGTTGGTATCGTTGCAGGCGGAGGTCGTGTTGACAGGCCATGGCTCAAAGCCGGAAAAAAGTACCATAAAATGAAAACAAGAGCTGCAAAGTATCCCAGGGTTTCAGGAGTTGCCATGAACCCAGTTGACCACCCATTCGGTGGAGGTGCCTGGAAGCACCCGGGCAAGCCAACAACGGTTAGCAGAAACGCTCCGCCTGGAAGGAAGGTCGGACTGATTGCAGCTAGAAGGACCGGAATGAAGCGCTGATGAGGGGTATTCGTTATGGCTAAAAAATCATCATCAAGATTACCAAAGAGAAAGGGTGAGTATACCTACCGCGGGAAAACCGTCTCAGAACTTCAGGAACTGAGTCTTGAAGAGTTTGCAGAACTCCTGCCTTCAAGAGAACGTAGGAGCATCAAACGCGGATTCACAGAAGGACAGAAAAAAGTCCTGCACGAGTTCAAAGAAGGAAAGAAGGTCAGGACTCATCACAGAGACCTAATTATCCTTCCGGAAATGATCGGACAGACTATTGAAATTCATAATGGGAAAGGCTTTGTAAGTGTAGACCTCCAGCCTGAAATGATCGGGCACCGTTTCGGAGAATTCGCACCCTCAAGGTCAAGGGTTTCACATGGCAGTGCCGGTGTGGGAGCAACCCGTTCAAGCAAGTTCGTGCCACTGAAATGAGGTGAAAGGGAATGGCAAGAATTAATTATTCAGTTAAAGGAGACCCTGAGATTACCTCTAAAGCTATGGGTTCTGAACTCCATATTTCCCCTAAAAAGTCCCGTGAAGTCTGCTGCAAAATTAAGGGTATGAAGGTTCCTGAAGCAAGAAAGTTTTTAGAAGATGTAATTGCTTTAAAGCAGGCAGTTCCCTTCAAAAGACATCATGATGGAACAGGACACCGAAAGGGTCCAATGGCTGCAGGCAGGTACCCTGTTAGTGCTTCAAAAGAGATCCTCAAGATCTTGAAGAATGCAGAAAGCAATGCCGAATACAAGGGTCTTGAACCCTCAAATATGTATATTACTCACGCTGCAATTCAGCGCGGGAGGGTAATTCACGGGTTTATGCCAAGAGCCAGAGGGCGGGCAACACCCAAAGACACAGACACTGTAAATATCGAGATGATTCTTTCCGAGGTGCGCTAAATGGCAATAGAAAGAAAATTCGTCAGTGATGGTTTTGTCAAAGCCTCCATGGACGAGTATTTCGCAGAACAGCTGAATAGAGCTGGATATGGCGGTATGGAGCTTAACAGGACCCCAATGGGCACCCAAATTGTTATTTATTCTGAAAAGCCTGGAATGGTAATCGGAAAAGCCGGGAAGGTCATCCGAAAACTTACCAGAGATGTAGCAGCTAGGTACAACCTCGAAAACCCGCAGATTGATGCTCAGGAAGTTAAGAAACCTGAACTTAATGCTCAGATGATGGCTTCAAGGCTTGCAGCTTCAATTGAGAGAGGCTGGTACTTCAGGAAGGCCGGACACAACACAATTCGGGCAGTTATGAATGCAGGTGCACTTGGCTGTGAAGTCGTAATCTCAGGAAAGCTTACGGGTGCCAGGTCAAGAGTTGAAAAATTCGTTGACGGGTACATAAAGCACTCTGGAAATCCTGTGCAGGAAGTAGTAGACGAAGGATTTGCAGTAGCAGTCAAAAAGCTCGGGACCCTTGGCTGTAAAGTCAGGATCATTCAGCCAGACGTTGTCTTGCCTGACTCATACACTACTACGGAACCAAGTGAGCCTGTAACTGAACCTGTAGAAAAGCCTGCAGAAAAGCCTGCTGAAAAACCTGCCGAAGCTCCTAAAAAGGAAAGTGCGGCAAAATCCAAAACTCCTGCAGCAGTACCTGAGAAACCAGTAGAAGCAGCTGAAGTTGCAGAGCCTGAAGAAGCCGAGGAAGAACCCCAGGCTGAAGTAGCAGAAGACATTGAAGAGGCTGAAGTCATTCAGGTTGAAGGCTCAGAAGAACTTCGAAGACAGGTCAATGGAGTCTGGCAACACAAGCACGAAGGTTACGACTACTGGCATCCCATGGCAAGGGTTCATAAGGAGGCTAAGGAATAATGGCAATCCTCAGACCCACAGAAATTCGAGACATGTCACTTGAGGAGCGGGCTGACGAACTCGAGAACCTTAACAGTGAACTGGTCAGGGAACGTGCCCTTACTTCCGCAGGTGGAGCTCCTGAAAACCCGGGAAGAATCGGAGAAATCAGGAGAACGATTGCTCGGATAAAGACAATTCAGCATGAGCTAAATGAAATCTAAAGTGGAAATTCTACCTTCGACCCTTATCTACCATGAACTGATAGGGCTCGAAATTCAGGTGATTCGTTCCACTAATCCAGCATTGATAGGAATCCGCGGCCGGGTGATTAACGAAACGAAAAATCTGTTAATCATAGAAAACTCAAGGTCGCGGGAACTGAAGATTCCAAAGGCGGATTCGGAATTTCTCTTCCGAATCCCTGCCGAGCTCTCAGAAAAAGGCCGCAGATCCGATACATTCGTTAAAATTCAGGGAAACCTGCTGCTCTCACAACCCGAAAATCGGATCAAGAACATCAAAAAGTTACGCAAATGGGGCTAAACTCATGGCAAAAGATATTGGATTAAACATACCGGCGCCATCAGAAGAATGTAATGATTTATACTGTCCCTTCCACGGAACACTTTCAGTAAGGGGTCAAATCCTTGTGGGCACCGTGGTTAGCAGCAAGATGGACAATACGGTAGTTATTGAAAGGCAATACATGAAATTGGTGCCGAAATACCAGAGATACGAGAAGAGACGTTCAAAGGTTCACGCACACAACCCGCCTTGCATTTCAGCAAAAGTCGGGGATATCGTTACGATCGCAGAATGCAGACGTATAAGCAAAACGAAGTCCTATGTGGTAGTTAAAGCGGAGGTGCCCAAATGAAAGGCATACGCTCCAACATCCCAAGGGCTCTCAACGCAGGCGCCAAGGTTCCCTGTGTGGACAACACCGGAGCCAAGGTCGTTGAGATTATTTCTGTCAAGAAGTACAGAGGGGTCAAGAACAGAATGCCCTGCGCAGGAATTGGGGACATGTGCGTCGTCTCAGTAAAAAAAGGTACACCAGAAATGAGAAAGCAGGTTCTCCTTGCAGTAGTGGTTCGCCAGAAGCAGGAGTTCCGCCGTCCGGATGGGTTGCGTGTGTCCTTTGAGGACAATGCAATGGTAATTACGGATGAAGAAGGGATTCCAAAAGGTACGGACATAAAAGGTCCTATAGCAAGAGAAGTAGCTGAGAGGTACCCCAAGATCGGGACCACAGCATCTATCATTGTCTGAGGTGGCGAAAATGGTATCCAAACAGCCTAGAAAGCAGAGAAAGGCAAGATATAATGCGCCTCTGCACGTCAGACAGAAATTCATGGGCGCAAAGCTTAGTGAAGAACTCTCCAAAGAGTATGGCACAAGGAGCGCCGCAGTTATAGCGGGAGACACCGTGAAGGTCATGCGTGGAGATTATAAGGGTACTGAAGGAAAGGTCCAGACCGTTTCGCTTCAGGACGGCACAATTTCTGTGGACGGAGTTATTTCCACCAAGGTGGATGACACCGAAGTCCCAAGACCTATATACCCCTCCAATGTTATGATCACAAAACTGGAAATGAAGGACGGGCGCAGAGCATCAAGTATTAAGAAGTGAGGCAGGTGATTTTGTGACACACCAGAAAAGATTATCAATTCCAAGAAGCTGGAAGGCCGGGAAAAAAGGTTATAAGTGGGTCTCCGCCACTCACCCGGGGCCTCACAGTCAGGCACGCAGTCTTCCGCTCGGAATCATAATTCGTGATATTCTCAAGCTTGTAGATAATAGCAGGGAAGGTAAGAGGATTCTCTCGGAAGGCAAAGTTCTTGTAGATGGAATCCCCAGGAAAGACCTCAGGTTTCCGGTTGGGCTTTTTGACGTAATTACACTCCCTCTCATAAATGAAACATACAGAATGTTCCAGGATGAAAAGGGACGTCTTGCCCTTCACAAGCTGGACGCGACAAACGTTAACAAATTGTGCAGGATCAACAACAAGACTACCCTCAAAGGAGGAAAGGTGCAGCTTAACCTGAATGACGGGACCAACATTCCGGGTTCTAACGAATACAGCACAAAGGACTCTCTGATTCTCTCATTGCCTGACAAGCATATAGTAAAGCACCTGCAGTTCAAGGTCGGCAATCTGGCAATGGTAGTAGGTGGCCAGCACTCTGGAGAAATCGGAAAGATCACTGAAATCAGGGAAGTTAAGAGTTCCAGGCACAATACAGTCGCGATTTCTGGGGAAACCGATTTCGAAACAATTGAAGATTACGTTATTGTTATAGGCGAGGACAAGCCTGAGATCCGGCTCGGTGGTGAGGTAATTGAGTAACGTTATGCGCACTCCCGTTGTTGAGAAGGTAATTGTCCACATGGGTGTTGGAGAAAGTGGCCAGCATCTCGTAGACGCCGAAGAAATCCTCAGAGCTATCACAGGGCAGGAAGTTGTCAGGTGCTTTGCCAAGAGGACTCTTCCGGCTTTCTCGATCAAGAAGAACGAACCAATAGGCTGCAAGGTGACCCTGAGAGGCCAGAGAGCCCAGCAGTTTCTCGAGACAGCTCTTGGTATCGTCGATAAGACTCTTGGCAGGTCTCAGTTTGACTCCCTTGGAAACGTCTCTTTCGGAATTGAAGAACACACTGATTTTCCGGGCATGAAATACGACCCGAATATCGGGGTTTTCGGAATGGACGTAACAGTTGTTATTAAGCGCCCTGGAGAAAGAATCTGCAAGAGAAGGATTGCAACAAGGAAGATCCCGACCAACCACAAGGTCACAGTTGAGGATGCTATTGCTTTCCTTAACGATAGTTATGGCGTGGAGGTCATGTAAATGACAGAGACTATAAATAAGTCCGGAAGAGGAGTAAACGTGTGCAAGCGGTGCGGAAGAAAGCAGGGACTTATCCGCAAATATGACATTTACCTCTGCAGGCACTGTTTCAGGGAAATTGCCCACGATATGGGTTTTGAGAAGTATTCATAAGGTGATTAAAATGGTATTACTTGATCCTCTTGCAAACGCCCTTTCCACAATTAAAAATGCCGAAGCTATTGGGAAAAGTTCCTGTATTATCAGGCCTGCCTCAAAAAACATTGGCAACGTGTTGAAGGTTATGCAAGATCTCGGCTACATTGGAGAATTCGAGTTTATCGATGACGGAAAAGCCGGAATCTACAGTGTCACCCTCGTGGGAAGAGTCAACAAATGCGGTGCAATTAAGCCGCGGTATTCCGTAGGAACTGGCAGCTTTGAACGCTGGGAAAAGCAGTTCCTGCCGGCAAAGAACTTTGGCGCCCTTATAATAACTACTTCAAGCGGAGTTATGTCCCAGTACGAAGCCCGTGAGAAGAAGATTGGTGGGCAACTTCTTGCTTATGTATACTGAGCTGGAGGGAACAGGAAATGGTTAAGGAAATTGCAAGAAAAATAGAGATTCCTGAAGGAATTTCCGTTTCTTTCTCTCAGGATGTGTTTACAGCCACAGGTCCTCTGGGAACTGTAGAAAGAAAACTGTGGTATCCTGGAATCAAGATCTACGTCAGGGACGACGAAGTAGAGGTTGACGCGGAATCGTCCAGGAAAGAACAGAAAGCCATGGTAGGCACTTTTACTTCCCATATCAAAAACCTTATGAAAGGCGTAAATGAGGGTTTTGAGTGCAAGATGACTATCCTGTACGCTCACTTTCCAATGCAGGTAAAAGTTGATGGTAAGACCCTCGTAATCGGAAATTTCCTTGGAGAAAAGAAGCCAAGAATTGCAAAAATCCTTGGCGAGACAAAGGTTAAGGTTTCTGGAAATGAGGTTACTGTTTCCGGAATCAACAAGGAAGATGTCGGGCAGACTGCCGCAAATATTGAACAGAAGACTAAGATCAAGAGATTCGACCCGAGGATTTTCCAGGACGGAATCTACATTGTGCAGAAGCCCTGAGGTGGTTATGATGGCAGAAGAATTCAAATCAGAAGATACTTTAGTTTCCACCCTTGATATGGACTCTGAATCCAGGCGATTATTCAATGTGAGAAAGGTCCAGAAGGGAAAGAAGCCCCAGTTCAAGAGAGCGGCATGTCATAAATTTAAGAGGCTTGACAGCAACTGGAGGCATCCGAGAGGTACTCAGGGTAAACAGCGTAGAAAATATGTCTCAAAAGGTGCTCATGCCCAGGTAGGATACGGAAGTCCTGCTGCAGTAAAAGGCCTGCACCCGTCCGGTTATTCTGATGTGCTTATTTCCAGCGTTGCTGAGCTTGAGCTCGTTGATCCTTCTTATGAGGCTGTTAGGATAGCATCGACAGTAGGTTCAAGAAAGAAAGCTGTTATTATCACAAAAGCTGGAGAACTTGGTATTAAAGTACTGAACCCTGGAAGGAGTGAATAAAAATGTCAGATCTGGCCAATCAAAGAAGGTTAGCCTCCAAAATTCTCGAATGCGGACTTGACAGGGTATGGCTTAATCCGGAAGCCTCTGAAGAGATCGCGTCGGCAATTACCAGGGAAGATATTCGTGGGCTCATTGAGAAAGGCACTATTAAAGCTAAGCCGGTCAAAGGAGTCAGCAGAGGCCGAGCCAGAGCTCTTGCTGCCAAACGCAAGTATGGGCACTGTAAAGGTCAAGGTTCAAGAAAAGGTAAAAAAGGAGCCCGTACTCCGAAGAAGGAGCAGTGGATCAAAAAGATCCGGGCGCTTAGAAGAAGGCTCAAGGAACTGCGTGCAGATGGGACACTTGATAAATCCGTGTACTGCAGACTTTACAGAAAAGCAAAAGGCGGCGAATACAGAAGTGTTGCTCACCTTAATTCCCACCTTGGGTCTGAAAAACTGTTAAAGAAATAACCTGGAGGAGCTAAATATGGCAACAGGACCGAGATATAAGGTTCCTTTTAGACGACGAAGAGAAGGACGCACTAATTACCACCTGAGACTCAAGTTACTGATCTCAAAGCAGGATCGTGTGGTTGTCAGGAAGAGTGCAAGAAATGTTCAAATCCAGTTAATAGCTCCGACCCCAGAGGGGGATATTACTTATTCCTCAGCCGTTTCGAGTGAGCTTGCTAAGTACGGTTACACAGGGGTTACCGGAAACACAACGGCTGCATACCTTACAGGGCTCCTGTTCGGGCTTAAAAGCTTGAAGAAGGGGTATGAAGGAGGAATTCTGGATCTAGGACTTCAGGCTTCCTCTGCAGGTTCCAGGGTTTATGCTGCGCTTAAAGGCATAGTTGACTCGGGTTTCGAAGTCCCCTGCAGCCCTGAAGTTTTCCCTTCGGATGAGAGAATCCGGGGAGAACACATTGCTGAATACAGAGAAGAGAGCTCAGACCTGCCAGAGCAGTTTGAAGCAACCAAAGAGAAAATCTTTGCTGAGTTTAGTTAAGGTGATTAAATGGCATTCGATGAAGAATGGGTTCCAAAAACCAGGCTTGGAAAATTAGTCATGGAAGGACAGGTTGCTTCCATGGAAGAAGCAATCAAATCAGGCTTGCCTATCAGGGAACCTCAGATAATTGATATGCTGCTTCCTGACCTGGAAGACGAGGTACTCGATATTAACATGGTTCAGAGGATGACTGACTCTGGACGCCGTGTGAAATTCAGAGCAACCGTAATCGTAGGGAACAGAAATGGCTATGTAGGGCTCGGGCAGGCAAAGGATGTGCAGGTAGGGCCTGCTATCCGTAAGGCAATTGATGCTGCAAAGCTCGATATTACCTATATCCGCAGAGGCTGTGGATCCTGGGAATGTGCCTGTGGTCTGCCTCACACCGTTCCTTATGAAGTAACTGGAAAGGCAGGCAGTGTAAGCGTAACTCTTATTCCGGCACCAAGAGGCCTTGGAATTGCTGCAGGGAATACTGCAACCAAAGTGCTGGAAAAAGCCGGAATTAAAGACGTATGGACCAAGACCTTTGGAACTACCCGGTCTACCCTCAACTTCGCAAAGGCAACCTTTGATGCCCTTAACCAGGTCAATGTTATGAGGCTGCCAGTCTACTGTAAGGAGGAAGCCTGATATGTATGCCATTGTTAGGTTGAGAGGTCAGGTTAATGTCCGGTACACGATTGAAGATACGATGAAGATGCTTCGCCTGCACAAGGTTAACCATTGTGTGCTTGTGCCCGAGGATCCTCATTTCAAAGGTATGGTTCAGAAGGTGAAGGATTACGTTGCCTTTGGGAAAATTGATGCAAATACCCTTGCAGAGATCCTCGAAAACCGTGGAAGACTCGAAGGCGATACTCGCCTGACTGAGGAATACATCCGGGAAAACACAGCCTATGATTCAATTCAGGCTTTTGCTGAAGCTGTTGTTGAAGGAGAAGCTACCCTAAAGGACGTTCCCAAACTGAAGCCTGTTTTCAGGCTTCACCCTCCAAGAAAAGGACACGCAGGGATTAAAAGAACCGTACAGCAGGGCGGCGAGCTCGGAGACCACGGCGATGGGATCAATGCACTCCTGCACAAAATGAGATAAGGTGGTTGGAATGGATACAAAGAAGTTCAGAGGGTCCAGGACCTGCGGAGGCGGGACTCATAAAAACAGGCGTGGAGCCGGAAACCGCGGAGGTCGTGGAAAAGCCGGTGCCTGTAAGCACCACTTTGTAAGAGCTATGTTCAGGGGATACAGCTACGGAAAGCATGGTTTCACGCTCCCTGCTGAAATTTCCAGGGATGTTTCCATAGTAAATGTGGGAGAACTTGACGAACTTGCTCCTTACCTTGTTGAAGAAGGGCTTGCAGAAATCAAGGATGGTGTTTACCATATTAACCTTGAAAACCTCGGAATCGAAAAAGTACTCGGAAGCGGACGTGTTATGAAGAACCTTGTTGTTACTTCGGAAGGATTCTCCGCATCTGCCCGTGAGAAAATTGAAGCCGCTGGTGGAAGTTGCATCGATGCTGAATAAGTAATGCCATCAGGCATTACTTATTTTAATTCTTTTGGTAACTTTTTCATATTAGATGTACTATACTTACCAATATCTTACGGTAAAACGTGATCTAACATTTTAATTATTATAATAAATTATATTTTGAATGGTGTAATCGATGACTCTCAGGGATACGTTAGAACCGTTTTTTAACAAGTTACCTGCAGTAGCAAGTCCGGAAAAACATGTCCATTTTAAGGATAAGCTCTGGTGGACTCTGGGAGTCCTTTTGCTGTACTTTGCTCTGGCAAATGTACCGCTTTTTGGGATGTCCCAGGACTCGGTTGACCTTTTTGAATCTTACCGCGCATTCTTTGCAGGCGCGTCTGGATCTTTAATTCTCCTAGGTATCGGGCCTATTGTCACGGCTTCGATTGTCCTGCAACTTCTTGTTGGAGCAGATATCATCAAATTGGACCTGTCGGACCCCAAAGACCAGGCATTCTTTCAGGGATCTCAGAAGTTCCTTGTGCTTGTCATGATCATACTGGAAGCTCTGCCGCAGCTACTTGGTGGATATATCCAGCCGGATCCAGGGCTTGCTTCTTCTCTAGGTGTAGGCCTGGGAGTAATCACCTTCCTGCTTCTTGTCCAGATCTTTATTGGAGGCGCACTGATTCTTTTCATGGATGAAGTAGTTTCCAAGTGGGGCATCGGGTCAGGAGTCGGGCTTTTCATTGTTGCGGGAATCTCCCAGCAGATTGTTACAGGGATCTTTAACTGGCAGCTTGATTCTTCCGGGCTCCCGGTCGGGTTGATTCCGAAATGGATTTATATCGTCCAGAACGTCGGAGCAGATTACCTTCTCTCAGGTGAGGGCATGTTGTACATGCTGGTCAGTGGAGGTATTCTTGCACTGCTAAGCACGATTGTTATTTTCTTGCTTGTGGTTTACGTGGAAAGTACAAGAATCGAAATTCCTCTCGCCCACAGTGCGGTTAGAGGAGCAAGGGGCCGTTTTCCGGTCAAGTTAATATACGCATCAGTCTTGCCGATGATCCTTGTCAGAGCTCTTCAGGCGAATGTCCAGATGATTGGAATTATCCTTGCCAGCCGTGGAATCACTTTCCTTGGAGAGTTCCAGGGGTCTACGCCGCTAAATGGGATTATGTATTACCTTGCTCCGATACACAGTCCTTATGATTGGATTCCATCTCTTGTAAAACAGTCCTTTTCAGGTTATGGGGCCGCTACACCTGCAAACTGGCAGATTGTACTTCATGTCTTTACAGATGCTACTATGCTTGTCGTAGGTGGAATTATCTTTGCACTTTTCTGGATAGAAACAACGGGTATGGGAGCTAAACCAACAGCCCAGAAGATTTTCAATTCCGGCATGCAGATTCCGGGTTTCAGGCGGAATATTAGCAGTATTGAAAAAGTTACCCAGCGCTATATCCCAAAAGTTACCGTAATAGGTGGAGCTTTCATAGGAATTCTTACGTTGATTGCAAGCTTGCTCGGTACGCTTGGAAGCACTAGTGGTACAGGGCTTTTGCTGGCTGTCAGTATTGTGTATCGTCTCTATGAGGACATAGCTTCCGAGCAGATGATGGAAATGCACCCGATGATTCGCTCCTTCTTTGGAGAACAGTAAAGGGTTCTTTTTGAGCTGTAAAGGAAAATCGAATAATAGAGATGTAATGTAAACAAACTAAAGGATAAGACACAGGGATCTTCAAATGAATATAATACTCTTCGGGCCTCCAGGTGCCGGAAAAGGCACCCAGGCCAAAAAAATGGTTGACGACTATGGAATCCCGCAGATCTCCACAGGTGATATCCTGCGGGCAAATGTCAGGGAAGGAACCGAACTTGGGCTCGCAGCCAAGGAATATATGGACAAAGGAGAGCTTGTTCCTGATGCGGTGCTTATAGGGATTATTAAGAACCGTCTGAAGGAACAGGACTGTGAAAAAGGTTTTATCCTTGACGGGTATCCACGGACAATACCTCAGGCTGATGCTCTTTCAGCCATCCTTGATGAGCTTAATAAGCCCATAGATGTTGTTCTCAACTTAGAAGTGCCGGATGAAGAACTGGTAGAAAGAATAAGCGGTCGCCTTATGTGCAACTGCGGTGCGAGCTATCACAGGACTTTTAACCCGCCGAAAAAAGATGGCGTCTGTGACATTTGTGGTGGTAAGGTCTTCCAGCGGGCTGACGACAAAGAAGAGGCCGTCAAGAACCGTCTCAATGTCTATAAAAACCAGACCCAACCCCTTATTGACTATTACACAAAGCAGGGAATTCTGGTAACTCTAGACGGCACGAAAGATATCGATGAGGTCTTTGAAGGAATAAAGGCAGTTCTTACAAAGTTTGCCTAAATTCTTCATTTCTTTTTTATTTTATTAAATCCTCTAACTTTTTTATTTTCTCTTCATGTTTTGCTATTTATCAAAAAAGCTTTGCTTTTTTCGGACTCATTTGATTCAAATAATTTGTATTTAAATAATATGTGGCTATTTATATCAACAAACACTACACTACGGAGAAGCTGAGTTAATATGACTGAAAACTCGATCGATGAACTGGTTAACTGGGTTATCAGCGTTGATCGCCGTTTGATTCTGATGGACTCTATGAAAAGGCATCCTTTTGTAAGGGCTTCGGATATTGCTCATGAGACAAGCCGATCCACACAGAATATCAGCCATGCTTTAAAGGAACTTGAGAGTAAGGGCTTAATTCAGTGTTTAACTCCTGAAAAAACCACATGGAGAAAGTATATCCTGACAGAAGAGGGAAAAACAATTTTAGAAAAACTGGATGGGAAATACCTTTGATTATTGGGATTATTGGAGTCAGATTTAATCTATTTTAACGCTGATCGAAACATTCGCTGAAGATACTGATATATTGACATGAAAAATACCGGATATATTGGCTTGAAACCGATATTTTGACTTGAAACAATCGGAGTATTAATCTGAAAATACCAATATATTTACCTGAAAATACCGATATTTTGACCTGAAACAAAGAATTTTTACTCATGGGGCTTCGGCTTTGAGCTTCTTCGATTTCACTTTCCTGTAATTTGTTTAAACGCTGGATTTCACCCTCAAATTCAATGTCTTCATACCTATTTACCAGCTTAAAGTTTTCTCTGACAATGGATTTTTTTAAACTCTACAGGGTTTTGCTTGCTTCTTCTCGACTGTGATTTTTTTGTTATTCCGGGAGGACTTTGCTTGAGGCTCTCAAATTAGAA